>CAMIWE010000002.1 GCA_946402335.1 uncultured Lachnoclostridium sp. | reverse complement strand
CCAATTTCCGGATCCAGGCTTTCTTTTATCCAACTAATATCTACTACACGGCCTAAACCGCTAAAAAAGATATTATTCTCATAAAAAAACGGAGTTTGTTCATTCCCTGTATAAAATACATCCGGGAAAGTACTCATAATCTCAGCTTCGTGTTCTTTATCTTCTTCTGTCCATACTTCATTAGCATAATAATCTGCATCCACAAGAAACTCCGGTTCAGTTTCATGCAATACAATATGATAATTGATAAAGTATCTCATGGTAAATGCATAAAATTCGCATTTTCCATTTACGAACGGAATGTCTGCAACATTAACTTTTTCTTCAGGACTAATTATTGTATTATCCGTTACTTCCTTTCCAACCGGAGTCCAAACATAAAAGTTGTCATAATAATGCTGCTGAGAATCATCATCCAGAACTAAGTTCTCCGGATTCGGGAATGTCCATTCCGTTGTTCCGGACGCTATATTCGCTTCGTAAACCTTTTCATACGGGCGGCCGCTCTTCGGATCATCTGAGTAGAATATAATCTTCTGATCCGGAGCATTCTGTGCCCATATTGCATACAACGTAATCGTTTTGTTGTCTTTGTATGTCGCGCCAGGTGCATATACGACACTTCCATTTTTAGACGTAGCCCATCCCTTGAACGTATATCCGGTTCGGTCGGGCTTTGCCGTCGTAAGAGTAATATTCGTTCCATGCGACTTTGCCTGTCTCGCAGGGGCATCGGTCCCGCCGTTTGCATCATAGTTTACATAGTAAATATTTGCCTGCCACTTCGCGTAAAGTATAACATTTGCATCCTTGTCATAGACTCCGCCTGCCGCAAATTCCAGCGTTCCATCCTTCTTGGAGGCCCAGCCGACAAAGGTAAAACCGGTACGCGTAGGTTTGGTCGATGAAAGGGTGATGTTGGTTCCATGCGTCTTGGTCTGAGGACCCGGAGCACCGGTTCCCCCATTAGCATCAACCTTAATGGTATATTCATTGAGCTTCCATACTGCATATAACGTAATTGTCTTGTTATCTGTATATGTTTCACCGCCGGTGTATTTCACAGCGCCGTCTTTGACCGCTGACCAGCCATGGAAAGTATATCCGGTTCGGTTAGGCTTTGCCGTCGTAAGAGTAATATTCGTTCCATGCGACTTTGCCTGTCTCGCAGGGGCATCGGTCCCGCCGTTTGCATCATAGTTTACATAGTAAATATTTGCCTGCCACTTCGCGTAAAGTATAACATTTGCATCCTTGTCATAGACTCCGCCTGCCGCAAATTCCAGCGTTCCATCCTTCTTGGAGGCCCAGCCGACAAAGGTAAAACCGGTACGCGTAGGTTTGGTCGATGAAAGGGTGATGTTGGTTCCATGCGTCTTGGTCTGAGGACCCGGAGCACCGCTTCCGCCGTTTGCATCATACTTTACGGAATAGGTATTCAGTGTCCATACAGCATACAGCGTAACAGCCTCATTTGCCGTATATGTCGCGCCTGCTGCGTATTTCACCGCACCGTCCTTGGTTATAGCCCATCCCTGGAAGGTATATCCGGTACGGCCTGGCTTCGTTGTCTGAAGGGCGAGGCTTACACCATGTACCTTGGTCTGGTTCGCGGGTGCACCGGATCCGCCATTGGCATTGTATGTTACAGCGTAGTTTTTCGCCCATACTGCGTACAATGTAACGGCTTCATTCTTTGTATAGCTTCCTCCGGCTGCATATGCCACACTGCCACTTGCAGAGGTAGCCCATCCCATAAATGTGAAACCACTCCGTGTGGGTACGGTCGTTGTCAGTTTCAAGGTTTGTCCATACGTCTTCGTCTGTTTTGCAGGCGGGGTACTTCCACCGTTCGTATTAAAAGTTACGGCATAAGTATTGATCTGCCACTTTGCGTAAAGCGTGATATTTGTATCCTTCGTATAGCTTCCGCCCGCAGCATATTCCAGTTCTCCGCCGTCTGTAGACGACCAGCCGACAAAAGTATATCCTGTCTTTGTAGGTTTCTGTTTGCTCAAGGTAAGAGCGACTCCGTGCTCCTTGGTCTGAGCCGCGGGCACATTGCTTGCATCCTTGGCAACATAACTTACGGTATAAGTCTTTACCCATTTTGCATACAGAGTAACAGCCTCATTCGCCGTATATGCCGCGCCTGCTGCATATTTTACTGCGCCATCCTTGACTGTTGACCAGCCCTTGAATACGTATCCGCTTCGAGTGGGCTTTGTTGATGAGAGAGTAATATTGGTTCCGTGAGTCTTCGTCTGATTCGAAGGCGCACCGCTTCCGCCATTTGCGTCATACTTTATCGTATAAGTGTTCAGTTTCCACTTCGCATACAATGTAACCGTCTTGTTATCCGAGTATGTCGCACCGGCTGCATATACAACTGCGCCGTCCTTGGTTGTTGACCAACCCTGGAAAGTGTATCCGTCACGCGTGGGTTTCGCAGTTGTAATAGTAATGTTGCTTCCGTACGACTTAACCTGTCTTGCAGGCGCATTTTTCCCACCATTTGCATCAAAATTTACGTAGTACAGATTTGCCTGCCACTTTGCGTAAAGATTAACGTTTGCATTTTTATCATAGATTCCGCCTGCTGCAAATTCCGGATTTCCGTCCTTTGTGGAAGACCAACCGACAAAACTATAACCGGTACGTGTGGGTTTAACTGATGAAAGGGTAAGGTTAATCCCATAATATTTGGTCTGGTTTGCAGGAGGATTACTTCCTCCGTTTGCATAATATTTTACCGCGTAAGCTATAGGTTGCCATACTGCGTAAAATGTAACAGTAGCATTCTTTGAATATACTGATCCGGGCACATATTCAACGCCGCCTCCCGGCTTAGTTGCCCATCCTGCGAAGGTATGTCCGGTGCGGGTCGGAACATCAGCTTTTATAGTTATATTCGTTCCATGTGACTTAACCTGTCTTGCAGGTGCATTACTTCCGCCGTTTGCATCAAAATATACATAGTAGATATTTGCCTGCCATTTTGCGTAAAGCGTCACATCGGTGCTCCTATTATAGGATCCACCCGGAGCAAATTCCAACTCTCCGTTTTTGCTTGTGGACCAGCCCACAAATTTGTACCCATCCCTTGTTGGTATCTCTGATGTTAGTTTCAGCGGATAACCGCGGGTTCCTGACTGCTTTGCCGGTGCGTTGGTTCCGCCGTTCGCATCATAGCTTACGGTGAATGTCATGCTCGAAGCCTTGGTCGGCTTCATCGACACCAGCGTAATCACCATTACCAACGCAAATAACACGCCGATAATTCTAAACAGTGTTTTCGAATTCTTCATTCTTATTCCTCCGTATAATTTTAGACTGCTGTGTTCCCTTTCCCATTGCTCACAGCGTCTTTCCATCGGGTTATCCAATACAGTTCCCGTATTTTGGGCAAAAAAATAGCAATAAGAACCCTTATTGCAACCGAACAATCATAGTAAAAAGAGGCCTCCCACGTATACCCCCAATTACGTTAGACTCCAAGCTTTGCGTCTCCGCGTTTCCACGGATTTGCCCATATATACAGTATTGTAAACCCAATGGAGATATAATATCACATTCAAAAGGTAAATACAATGTACTATTATATTTTTTTCTCCTTTTTTGTCTTGTAGCATCCCCGCCAAATTTCACCCATCTTCTTCCATTCCTTCCAACCTTTTTCTTTCCTTTTCCGCTCTATACTGGTATAATGGCTGTACCGGGTGCCCGATAGATATGCACCTGTTTCAGGAGGATTGATCATGCATTTTACATACTGTCCGCATTGCGGGACCAAACTGGTCGGCCACGAGATCGGCGACGAAGGAATCATTCCGTTTTGCGAAAGCTGTAACGTTCCGCTTTGGGACATGTTCACGACCTGCATCATCGCGGCCGTGGTGAATGAATATAACGAGGTTGCGCTGCTTCGCCAGAACTATGTTTCCCAGACCAAATACGTATGTGTAGCCGGCATTATGAAGCTCGGGGAGTCTGCCGAGGAAACGGCCATCCGTGAGATCAAAGAGGAAATCGGTCAGGATGTCGAGACTCTCGAATTCATCCGCAGTTATCCATACGAGAAGAAGGAAATGCTGATGCTCGGTTTCAAGGCGACCGTAAAGAAGAAGGACTTTACGCTTTCAAAGGAAGTCGATTCCGTTGAGTGGTTCCCGTTTGAAGAAGCCCTCTCCCACATCCGTGAAGGCGGAATCGCCTGGCAGCTTGTGAAGACGGTGATGGAAGGACAATAGTGAGCTGTCCGGACCTTCAATCCCACACCAATTCATTCCGTGAATAAACTACGGCCCCACCGCAGTCACCTGCAGATGGGGCCGTTTTTCATCTTCTCAGCTTCCGTTTTCTTACTTCTCCACCCTCTTAATAAACTCCTCAATCATCCTCGCGGTTTCCGCTTCGGGCATGTCGGAGTTGTCAATGTGGAGCTGGAATTTGCCGCGGTTGCGGCGGAACCAGGCGTTGTACTCCACGTGAGGACGGATTATGTCGTCCGACGTGAAGAGACGCTCGGCGGGCCGGGCGCGCAGGCGCTCCCAGATGGTGTCATCCGAGGGGTTCAGGACGATGAAGAACGTAGCGTCAATCTCCTCGGGAATCTTCATGCCTGCGATGTAATCCTGCGGATTCAGGCAGGAACTGAATACCAGGTCACGGCCGGCGGCACGCCGCACCGCCTCCTTCAGGCAGTCGCTCTTATATTCGGGCTCGCGCTCGGTTCCGGCGTAGTCCCACCAGTTGAGACCGAGTTCGTCCGTATCGATGCACGCGTAGCGGGTCTCGTCAAGAAGTCCTGCAAGGGCGTCACGCATCGTTGATTTGCCGGAACCGCAAGCCCCGGTGATTGCATACATTTTCATCATATCCTCCTAACCGGCCACGGGTCGCCTGTCTTCGCCCCTGCCTTAGCTTATCTTCGCACAATCGTGCAGTCCTTTACATAGTCACCGTAGCGATTCATAAACTCCTTAAGTTCGTCGTCCTCGGTGATCCACACGATCGCCCAGACGGTGTCAATCCCAAGGTTCTCATACACCTTGTGGCGGTGATTGCCGTCATTTAACTCAAATCCGCCGTCCACATAGTGAACGATGATCGGGCTCATCTCCTTGCCGCTCTGCACCGCTTTGGTGAGCTCCTCGATCTGATGCGCCCACCAGTCGGGATCGATGCGGTATTTCATGTCCTTCTCGGGCCCGCAGCACCGTTTGAAAAGGCTTAACGGGAACTGCGCCGGGCTGATAAAGTAGCGGTCGAACAGCTTCAATCCATCGGAGAACGGTACGTTCCGCCCCTCCTGGTTCAGGTACAGATGAACCCACGCGTCGGTCTTCTCGGCCCTGCCGTATTCGAGTGCAGAAGTGAGTGTTGCGCTGTACTCTAACATATTGGCCTCCTTCTTGCTATACACAATTCGTTTGATCGTATCGTAAGAAAGCGAATACTGCTCCGCCAGTCCGTCAATCGGCGTTCCGTTCTTAAAAGCTGTCCGGATCTCTGCGTTCCGTTCGCGGATATACCGCTGATACCCTGACGTCTCTCCCCAGTCCTTCTTCTCTTCGCCTGCAGGTACGTAGATGGTTTCTCCCGAAACATATTTCTGGACTTGTCTCAGGAGCCTGTCCGGAAAGATATCTTTTGCGTTTCTGTAACCCATGTCGCCGCCTCCTTACAGGTCCAATCATAAATCATTCCCGCGCCAAATCCTATGCCGCATTCATATGTCAAGCGTTCTTGACATAAACTTGTTGGCTTGATGGATAATTCTTTATGCTTCCGCAAGACTCAGTTCCCGCTCCAGTTTCTCCTCAACAGCCTCTTCAATAAAACTGTTTAAACTCTGCTGATGTCTCATTGCATATATGGCGGCGCGCCTGTGCGTATCCGCCTTGCGGAATCGAATGTTCAGGCTCCCTTTGAATGCCGTTTCCGGTTCCATACCGTCACG
Organism: uncultured Lachnoclostridium sp.; assembly: GCA_946402335.1. Classification (GTDB taxonomy): domain Bacteria; phylum Bacillota; class Clostridia; order Lachnospirales; family Lachnospiraceae; genus ISDg. The sequence continues at coordinate 88,272 of CAMIWE010000002.1, read as the reverse complement.
TTCGCAAGAAATCAGGTATTCATCCACAGCCCCGTGAAAATCCGCAACCAGTTCCTTGGCATTGGTTCCCTCATAGGAAATCAAAGAGCGAATACCCTGAACCTTACCAAAGAACACACCGTCCTGTTCCGAAAATTCCACACTTCCTACATATCCTTTGTATTCCATCGTATTGCTCATATCAATCCCTCCTGTTCCAACCGAAATAATCATAACGCACTTTCATACTGTTTGCAACTGTTTTTAGTTGCAAATCGTCTGAAACATTACTATTTGTTTTTCCTTCCAATTATGATAGAATAGTTTCCATCCCACCCCCGAAAGGAGTATCCGCTATGGCTCTTTGGAAAAGTGCCCTGACCCTTGACCTGCTGCGTCCGATGCTGGCCGATTCGTACGGGCTGCATCTTAACAGTATGAAGCCGCTCGAACTTGGCTCAGCCAACTGCTTTCAGTTAAGCTGTGAGGAAGGCGTGTTCTTCGCAAAGGAATACCAGCTTGAGTACGGTGCCGATGCGGTAGAGGCCGAAGCGAAGCTCGTGAACTTCCTGAAGGGGGAGCATTTTCCGGTGGCCGGATTCCTCCTTACAAAGGACGGCTCTGCATATATTACCATCGGCGGGCATGTTGTGTCCGTGCAGGAATTCATCGCCGGTCAGTCCTTCCTGAACGATATGCCGAAGCGTTACATGGCGGACTGTGCACACTATCTCGGCAAGCTGCACGTACTGCTGCGGGACTACCCTATGGAAGCCTCCCTGGATGACGAGTGGCTCGCCTCCGTCTCGCTGCAGGCTTCGACGGCCAAGCTGGACGCTCTCCTTTCCGCTTTGGAGGGGCAAATGGACGACCCGCACTATCAGACCATCCGCGACGACCTTCTGTTTAAGAAAGAACTTGCCGGAAAGACCGAAGCTATGAAGTCTTACTATGACGGCATTACCTATACCCCGAGCCACGGCGATTATACCGCCTGCCAGCTGATCTGCGACGACGCACATGTGAAGGCCGTGATTGATTTTACGGCGGCAAGAAAGCTGCCTGCCGTTTGGGAGATTATGCGCTCCTATGTGCAGTCATTCAGCGTGTGTCAGAACGGTGCGCCCTTTAACATCGACGAATTCTGCACCTATGTCCGCGAATACCTGAAGGTTGCCCCTCTTACCCGCAGGGATCTCGAATCGATGCCCTACGTCTACCTGGTGCAGCTCTCGCAAAGCAGCTACGGTTACAAGGAATACCTCGTGCTCCATACGGCCAACGCCGACGCGCTCCTCCGCTTCGCCACATGGCGGACCGGCGTGTGCCGCGAGATATACAAAAAGGCCGCCGACATATCGGCAGCCTTACAGAAGCTTGTGTAGCAAGACCTATCGCAATCTTTTGATGGTCCTGCCGTTTAACTTGGCGAAATCGCTGAGCCTGTAATATCTTATTCGCTGTTTGACCGGAATCGGCTCGACCAGACCGTTTTGGATCAACGCCGCGAGCCGGTTGATCACGGTTTTGTTCGTGACATTCAGCACTCTGCTTACCTCGATCGGGGTAAATTCCCCCTGATATCCCTTAACCAGAAACAGTAACAGATCCTTCTCCCGTTCCGACAGGTGCGAAAGGCTTCCGGCAATCTGCTCCTGCCCGGATGCTTCCGACAATTCGAGGACCCGTTTCGAGTAAAGGATCACCATCCTTAGGAAATAATTCACCCAGATTTCCGGATGGGGAGGATTGTCCCTTCCTGCATAATAAAGCGCCGGCAGTCCCATCTGGATCGATTCATAGTACTCATTTACATCATAGGCGAAATACTCCTCAAGCGATCCGATTCCGTTGAACCCATAACCGTTAATATCTAAAATGTATCCGGACAACAGCCTGGCCGTCCTGCCGTTTCCGTCCTCGAATGGATGAATGGTCACCAGCTGATAGTGCACCACTGCGGCAACGATCAGCGGATGATCGTCGGTCGTGTTCACGTACGTGATTAATTCTTCCAACAACTCCGGAATATCCTTGTATTCCGGCGGAATGTAATCGGCCTTGCCCGTCTGCGAGTCATACACGGCGAAAAGAATGCCGGGCGGCATCGGTCCCCGAAGGCCCGTCTTCTCCTTCGATGCTCCGGCCATCACATATTTCTGTACATGTAAAATCAGATCTAAGGAAAATGTGTCTCCTCTTGCCGCGCATTCCTCAAGATAATTCAAAGCAAGGAAATAATTTCGTACCTCCTGCTCCGGCTGCAGCAGATGTCTGTGCCCGTCTTTTTGGATGGCTTCCTCCGCCTGTTTCTCGGAAAGAGGGCTGCCTTCAATCTTCGTTGACGCATACGAACTCTTCTTTTTCGAATTCTTCCGAAGTTTATTAATAACCGGGGCCGGAAGCTTCACCGAGGAAACCTTGTACCGGTTCTGATCGATCTCCGTAATATATCTCAGTATTTCATTCGTCAGTTGTACCGTGATCATATATTCAACCTCCCAATGAAATTGTAGCAGAAACCGGGCAAGAAGTCCATTCATAATTACACTATTTTTTCACTATTTTTACACTATTTCCCGCAAAAAAACACAGCCCGAAGGCTGTGTTTTTCTATATTCCGGATTACTTTTCGATTGCGTAGTAGCGGGCGTATTTGTCGCGGAAATACCGAAGAAGCGGCTCGGCCGTAGCTTCGCGGCCGCACACGTTCTGAAGTACTTCCTTCGGCAGGCGCCGGCTGCCGTACCAGTGGATCTTCTTATTGAGCCAGCCGACGATGTCCTTAAGCTTTCCGGCCGCCAGCAGGTCGTCAACCGGGCCGAGCTCCGCTTCCATCGCGTCGAGGAACATGCCGTCATAAATGCTTCCGAGCAGATACGTCGGAAAATACCCGAAGCTTCCGTCGCTCCAGTGCATATCCTGCAGAATTCCTTCGGCGTCATTCGCGGGAACGATTCCGAGATACTCCTTCATAAGACGGTTCCACAGAGCCGGCAGTTCCGCTACGCCGACACCGTCGCGGAATATTGCTTTCTCCACTTCATAGCGAAGGATAACATGCAGGCAGTATGTTACTTCGTCGGCTGCCGTCCGAATGAAACTTGCGCGTACGTGGTTGATCTCTGCGGCAAATTCCTCAAGCGTCACGTCCGCAAGTTCCGGCTGCAGCTTCTGGATGTCTTTGTAAATCGGCTTCCAGAAGTTGATATTGCGGCCTAAGATGTTCTCAAAGAACCGGGACTGGCTCTCGTGAATGCCGAGGTATTCGCATCCGCCGGCTGCGGTATCCTTGAACTTCGGATTAACGTTCTGCTCGAAGATGGCATGCCCGCCCTCGTGGATGGCCGAGAACATCGGGTCAATCACGTTGTCCTCGCGGAAATGGTTCGTCACGCGCACATCCGAGGAACATACATCAAGTGTGAACGGGTGCTCCGATTCCGCCGTCGTGCCCCTTGTGAAGTCAAATCCGATGTACTTAAGCAGGTACTTCTCCACCTTCTTCTCGGCTTCGGTATCGAACTTGCGGTTGAACTTCGTATCGTCCGGCTGCGGGGCCGCAAGGATCTTCTTAACAAGCGGAACAAGGCCGTCCCGAAGCTCGGTGAAGATGCGGTCAATCGTCGCCGAATCCATGCCTTTTTCGTATTCGTCTAGGAGCGCGTCGTAAATATCCACGCCGGGATGCGTGTAGGATTTGATTTCCTTCGTGATTGCGATCATCTTCTCAAGATGCGGCGCGAAGATTGAATAATCCGAAGCCTTCTTGGCCTCTTCCCATGCCCGCTCCGACTCCGCCGAGATAGCCACCTTCCTGCGGAATACCTCCTCGGGGATGCGGCGGCTTCGCTCCTGGTCCTCGCGCATCGTCTTTACGATGAACTTCCAGTCGTCATCGAGCTGCTCCCACTCGCCGGGCTCCGAAAGCCCCTTTAAAACCTCATACAGCTCGTCCGAATTCCCGAGACGGAACGCTTCGGTCTCCACATAGTCCATGGCGTCCGCATGTGCGTCAAATCCGCCCTCCGGCATGATGGTCCGCATGTCCCAGTACAAAAGCTCCGAAATTGTCTCGAACTTCGCCATTTTAGCGTTAATTTCCTGTAATTGGTCTAATAATTTACTCATAATATACCCTTTCCGATACTTTTTTATTGTTTTGCGGTGAGTCGACTGATTGCTTCACACCGGATATTGCTTTACGGTGAATTGACCGATTGTTTCACACCGGATATTGCTTTACGGCGATTCAATTAACCGCTTCCCGCCGTGTATCTGCTTTATTGTGCTTCGTCCGATTACTTCCCGCCGTGTATCAGCTTTATTGTGCTTTGTCCGATTACTTTTCGCCGGCTATCTGCTTTACGCGAATCACAACATACTCCGATTTCGTACCGGTCTTGAAGTCCGTCAGGCATGTTCCGACGCCGGACGACACGATGAAATCGGTATTGTCGATTCGCTTCTTTCCTTCGCACAGGTCGACCCGGAATATAAGATCCGGGAAGACTTTCCAAGCCCATCTAAGCGGCAGCAGAAAGCCTCCGTGCGCGTGTCCGCAAAGCACCAGGTCGGCTCCGGCCTTAGCCTCGGCTTCAAAGTCGTTCGGCTCATGATCTAACAAAATGGTATAGCGCGGCCCGCCGGATCTTGAGTCGGAGGAATACATTGCCTGCATCCTTCGTCCCTCTTCATATCGTTTGAAAAGCTGCTCCGCACTATCTCTTGAAACGGTGGCGTCCTTCCTTCCGATCACTGCACTGCCAAAGAGCTGGATGACATACTCGTCCTGAAGTACCAGCACACAATTCTTGTCAAGCTCTGCGTGAAGCTCTTCCACGCTGAACTGCCCGTCTTCGGAATCGTGGTTTCCGGGAACATAATAGATCCCGAACCTCGGCTTCAATCCGCCGAGAATCTCACAGCAGCGCTGCATCAATTCACGCGTCGTCCTGTCGTCCGTAAGGTCTCCGGTAATGACAACGATATCCGGATTCTCGGCCGACACGCGCTTGATAAGCCGCTTGAAATCCCCCTCGCTGACCGTTGCCCCGAGATGCACATCGGAAAGCTGCACGATGCACAACTCGCCGTCCGGAAGCTCCTTGTCGGTTGTCAGCGTGTATTCCGTCCGCACAATCGTATTGGCGCAGAGAAAACCTGCCGTAAGGTATACAATGCACCCGGCTGTTGCAGCCGCCAGAATGTGGGAGTGCTTGGAACTTCGGCGATTCTTCGTGCCATTTTCGTGGGTACGGTTCTCGTCAGAAGGCGCTGCTACCGCCAGCTGACTCTCCGTGACACACGTTGCCGCACGCCGCTTCGCTCGTGCTGCCATGATACCGTCCGCGCACATGGTCCCGATCCAAAACACGCCGTTATGTAAAAGGATGATCGGTACATTGGCAATATGTTTGATTCCGAGAACGATGAGCAACACTGCCGCGACCGAGATGCCGGCCACTTTGCAGAGAAACCCGGAGCGGCCCTCCCTGTGCTCTTCCAACCTTCGAAGCAGCATTAGTGTTCCTATGGAAACTGCTGCCGAAGCAGCCAGAATAAGAATCCAGATGATATTCGAAAGCATTTCCTTCACCCCCTCCTGCAACAATCAAGTTATTATATCACATTTGCCTTAGAAAGACAAAAAATATCAGGAGCCCCTGCATAAACAAGGGCTCCCGGCACATGCTGTATTCTTACTTAAATGTTACGGAACTTTTACTCCCACTCAATCGTGGAAACGGGTTTCTCACTGATATCCCACAGTACGCGGTTTACGCCGGGTACGGTAGCGATAATGCGGTCACGGATCGTGCAGAGCATCTTGAACGGAATCTCGGGTACGGTAGCGGTTACGGCATCTACGGTGTTAACCGCACGGATAACAACCGCCCAGCCCATGTAACGCTCTCCTTTGCCGTCAACGTAACGGATACCGGTGGAGGTGAAATCCGGAATCGCGCAGAAATACTGCCACGGTACCGGATCCAGCTTGCCGATCTCCTCGCGGACGATCGCGTCAGCCTCACGAAGAGACTCGAGACGGTCGCGGGTAATGGCGCCTACGCAGCGTACGCCGAGGCCCGGGCCCGGGAACGGCTGACGGTATACCATGTTGTCCGGCAGGCCGAGTTCCTTGCCGACTACACGAACCTCGTCCTTATAAAGAAGCTTTACGGGCTCAACGAGTTCAAACTTCAGATCCTCCGGCAGGCCGCCTACGTTGTGGTGTGCCTTTACGCCGTGGCTCTCGAGAATATCGGGATAGATTGTTCCCTGCGCCAGGAATTCAACGCCGTCAAGCTTTCTTGCCTCTTCGGCAAATACTTCGATGAATTCCTTGCCGATGATCTTACGCTTGGTCTCGGGATCAGCGACTCCGGCGAGTTTGTCAAGGAAGCGGTCGATTGCGTCAACATAAATCAGGTTTGCATTCAGCTGCTTGCCGAATACTTCGATAACCTGCTCGGGCTCGCCCTTACGAAGCAGTCCGTGGTTTACATGCACGCAGGTCAGCTGCTTGCCGATTGCTTTAATAAGCAGTGCTGCAACTACCGAGCTGTCTACGCCGCCCGACAGTGCAAGAAGCACTTTCTTGTCTCCCACCTGTGCCTTTACAGCGGCAACCTGCTCGTCGATAAAGGCTTTCGCGAGTGCAGGGGTGGTGATTCGTTCCATCGTTTCCGGTCTCTTGTTAGGATCCATAAGGTACCTCCGATTGTAAAAATTTACTGTTTCCATCGTACCATATCGCGGCGGAAAATACCACTCTTTTTCGTCTCATTTTCCGTCCAATTGAAACCCGTTTCCGGCTGCTACTCTTCCTCGTAGCGGTCCTCATAAGGATAATACCGGTAGGTCGTGCCGTTGCATTGGATTTCAATCTGCGTGGCGAAGAAAAGGTCGTCTTTAATCTCGTCGAAACACTCTCTTGTGACGGGATAATCGTCGTTAACCATAAGCAGCACAAGGACTGTCCAAGAGGAATTATCCGACCATGCAGCGGTCCATTTGGCGCGATTCGCCTCTCCGTTCACCACTTTGTCAATCTCGCTGTAGTTAAGCCACAACGGAAACACGCCGTTAACGTCATACATAATCTTCGATACCGACTCTCCGAACGAGCTGTTCACGACGACATCACGGACACGGTTTTGTGTGATCCGTTTGAACGTACCGGTGAAATAATCCGAACGCCAGTCTTTCGTTCCGTTAGCCGAAGTCTTGCAGTTGATCATTTCGTATTCAAAGCCGTTCACACCAAATGTATAATCGTCATCCGAATTTTTCTCGAGGTAATAGCCGTTTTTGTTAAGGCCGTATTGTTCCCACAACTCCTCCTGCAAGTCCGCTACACCCTCCTGCTGCACCTCTGCTTCCTGCTGCCATTCTTTGTGTACCCTCTGGATCATCGAAAGAACAATAATCGTGAAAAGAAGCGGGGCAAGAATCATGGCAAGCGCGATCCATTTGGCCGCACTCGCGGTCAAGGCTTTCTGCGACCTTGCCACAGCGTTCGAAGCCGCACTGACGGCCCTGTAAGCTGTCTGCGAGTCCTGCCGTGTTCCGGCCGTGCTGCCCGTGCCATACCGCGATTCGCCTGTTCTGTTTGTGCTCTGCCACGTTCCGTTCGTGCCGGTCGTGCTTCTTGTCACGCCGGAACCGCCCTGATTCACGGATCCGCTGAATCCGCTGCCCGAGCTGCGCGAATACATCTGCTGCAGTGCCATCTTCGCCTTGCAGTGTTTACACTTCTTTACGCCGTCAGGATTGTCATAACCGCAAAACCCACACCTCATGATTCTACCTCCTTTGATGATAGTTGATTATTTATTAACAGTTATTTATTCGATTTGATATTTTTCCGTTTTGGTCGAGTCCCACGATGCCTTATGCGGATCGGTCCACGGATCATCGTTCCGTCCGATACTGCTTCCCCACCCGCTTCTTCGGGCCTGATGTTACTTCCCTCTCCCGAGTCTCTCGACACGAGCGTACAATTTTCCTTTGCGGCTGGTTCCGGTGATCTCACGGAATGTGAGCCGCCCGTAGCCCCGAACGGTTACCTGTTCGCCGGGCTTCAACATCCGGCTGTTGTTCTCGCAAAGGCGCCCGTCCAGAAAGATCAGCTGGCGCCGGAACAGTTCGTTCACTTCGTTTCGGGAAAGGTTAAACCCCTTCGCGATAATGCCGTCGATCCGCTCGGAAGCAACCCCTAAACTCAGCTCTTCGGACTCTCCGCCGACCAGTTCGGGCAGGCTTTCAATCGGTTTGCAGACAACCGATGTATGCTTCACCCTCGTTAAGTTGTCGCAGATGTATTCTACCATAGTAGAACCGCATATAATATAGGCTTCGTTTTCTTTCAGATAGATGTCTCCGACCATCTCGCGGACGATTCCGAGGTTCATTACTGCCCCCAGAATATCCCTGTGGGACAGCTCGTCGGCGAACTTTTGCATGAGCGGCTTCACGGAAAGAAACGCAATCGGAAAAGGCTCCTCATACCCGAGTGTCTCCTCGTCCCCGAAGCGTAGCATGAGCCGCTCGGCGGTCTCCGTCCCGCCGTACAGCGTGTATGAAACCGGCGGCAGATTCTTCACCACGGAATAAAACAAAGCCAGCTCACCAATGCCCAGGAAGCCGGTAAAGGTATACCGGTTCTCCTTGTAGCAGCGGTCAGCCAGCTCCGCGAATCGTTTTTTCAATAATTCATCTGCTTCCATGATAACCCCTGTAATACCTCTTCTCCCACAACAACTCTATGCGTTGCTCCCCACGCAGCGCCATCGCCTGTGCACCGTCCCCGAAAACCGGCCGAAACACAAAGCCCGCAAACTTTCGGAATCAACTCTTCCGCTTCGAATAAATCACCAGTGTGTCGCCTTTCTTGATCACGGTGGAACCGTTCGGGATTACGAGTTTTCCTCTGCGCTCAATCGAAACGATTAGATCAAGCTGCGAGATGTCGAGGTCGCGGATCATTCGGTTCACCCACGGGTGCTCCTCCTTGACTTCCACTTCCTGCAGGTTAATCGACTTGGCGCCCTCATAGCGCTTTGCGGCAAATACAAGCGTATCGCCCGTCTGAATCTTCGTACTGCCTTCCGGAATAATCTCCTCTTCGTTTCCGCCGTCTCCTCTAAGGATGACCGCAAGCAGAAGCTGCGGCGGGAACACGATATCCTTTACGCACCGTCCGGCCCAGGGGTGCTTCGCATCCACCAGCGAGGTCACGAACCGAAGGGCACGCACCTCGGACTCGTCCGTAAAGCGTTTCACCTTCTGGTACTGCTCAACGAATCCGGCGCTTATAATACCGGTAGGAACCGCCACCATTCCGACGCCGAGGAACGAAATGATCATCGACATGATCTTGCCGCCCGTCGTGATCGGCGCGATGTCGCCGTAGCCGATGGTCAGGATCGTAGAAGCCGCCCACCAGATACCCGAGAAGGCATTTTTGAATACGCCGGGCTGTGCGCTGTTTTCAAGGCTGTACATGCAAAGCGAAGCCGCAATCATCAGAATCAGAATCATAATGAGCGAGGAGAAAAGCTGCTTACGCTTATCTTTTAAGACGTCTACGATAACGTTGAAGGCGTCGTATTTGGCGTTAATCTTAAAGAGCCGGAATATCCGGATGACACGGAACATACGGAAGGCCACCGCGCCCGCCGGGAAGATGATTGGCAGGTATGTCGGCATAATCGACAGCAGATCGATCAGGCCGTAGAAGGACAGAACGAAGGCAAACTTCGCGCCCCAGAACGACTTGTCCGGGAACAGGTAGGACGCAGTCCACAGACGCAGCAGATATTCAATCGTAAAGACAATGACCGTGCCCCATTCAATTACATTCACAACCGTTTTGTAATCTTCCGAAACGTCGAACGTCGCGAACAGCGTTACGAACAGATTCAGGAAGATCATGACAACGATAAAGATGTCGAACGCGCGGCTTAAGAAGTCGTCATTGGTCCCGATCTGAATGATGTGAAATATCCGTTTCTTCGTCTTCTCCATGGTTACTCCAATCGAATGAATCCGTTCGTACTGTGTGGGCGTCGTGCCATCGGCCGATATAAGCTTTCTCAGGCCTCAGGCTGCCCCTATACTGCTTTCGGGCGATATTTTCCTCAGCGGCTCCTATAACCGCCTTCACGGCGATAATTAAGCCTCGGTCGTCTCCTGTACCGCCGCACGCCGCTTCTTTGAACCGCCGCACGCAATCAGCAACAGAAGGATATAGTAAGCGACCATAATGCCAAGCGTGATCCACGTCATCATGGCCGACTTCGGCGCCATACCGATCAGTACGAGAAGCGGCGCGCCAAGCAGAATCGCGAAACTCGAGCCGATAACAAGGTTGTTCGCGGCAGGCGTTTCGAGCTGGGGATCAACCTCACGCAGCAGCAGAACGCCCGAGCTGATTGTTCCGGTCATCATGCCGTACATGGACATAAGGCCCTCGTAATAATACGTCGGGTAGATGCGTTTGCAGATGTATTTGAGGTTGAAAAGCGTCACGGTCGCACCGGCGATAACCATCAGCGCGAACGGGAGCCACAGCCCCTTCAGATCTTCAATATCAATCGACGCGATACCCGCGATGATCATGATGTCAAATGCAAGCCCCGATATTCTCGCGAGCAGATAATTGTTCTGGTACTGCTTCTCCATGACGCGGTGCTTCTTGAGGTTTTTAAGGAGCACGCGGGTGCCGATAGCGACGCCCGAACCGATCATGAAATTGAAGCCCCACAGCAGACCGTTCAGCGTCTTGCCAAGACCTTCGCTGATTGCGGAAAGCCCCGCCGTGATGCCCCACGTTGCCAAGTACGTGATCAGATATACGATCAGAACAAGGGCGAACTGAATCGACAGACGGTCAAGAGACTCCGCCACCGGCATCTCATCGCGGTGCTGGAAACGGTCTACGGTTACTTTTCCGTCACTGACCTCCTGGTCAATTTTTTTGATCTTGCCCTTACGGAGCAGATGGTTCATATACCATACGCCGACGATGCATGCGGAAAGGTAACCTGCCGCAGCAATCGCCAGACCGAAGGAACGTCCGCCGGCAAATCCCCAGTCGTTCTGGTAAACACTACCGGTATTATTGGCCTGTCCGGGACCCTGCCCGTATCCAAGCGGCAACAGAACTCCGGCAGCTTTGAAAAGGCTCGGCATAACCGTGTACGCAAGCCCGAGAGAAATCGTCAGTCCGAAGATTCCCTGAATCATATAGGAGCTTACGATGGTCGCGCCCGACCGAAGCCCGACGTGATTCATTGCCTGCTTCTCATCCTTTTCCGGAACGCGAAGCGACATGGCGATAAATCCGATCGCAATCCCGTGATACGTAAGCTTCTCGAGGAAGATGTTGTTTAGGAATGTGACGCCGAAGCATTTGTCCATAACCACCTTCACAGCGAGCAGAATCAGGCCGCCGAGAACCGCGGTCGGCATCATGCTCATCCGGATGAATTTGAATCTTCTGCGAAGAAGATTCGCGAAAAGAATGGTTGCCGCGATGATTCCCATCTGCACCACGGCATTCCATAGGGCTACGTTACTGGCGGAATAATCGACTGTCGTCATGACTCGGACTCCTTCCCGGTTTCCTGATAAAGATAATAATATTTTAATGCGTTAAATCCCAGATCGCCGCGCAGGTCATACTGCACTTCCTCAGGACCGAAAAGGGTGTTGATGTAATTTCTCGAATACACCGCGAGTCCCGAAATGTCACCGCGCTTATAATGCTTTCCGGCAAATGTGACGCCTTCCGTCGTCGCCCGCAGCTCGCCGTTCATCGGTTCGCCCGCTTTATGATCCGCTCCGATAATGCGGACGGAAACCTGATCCGAAAAGCCTTGAAACGTCCCGTCACGGAACTGTCCGATCAGGAACTCTCTCTGCTCGCGGTCCCAGTCGCGCATGTTGCGCGTCACGCCGTCCGAGCAGTCCAGGTAGCCGAATTCATTAAAACTTGCCGTAAACCCGCACGCACTGCACCGGACTTCGTCCGATGTGCTTTTGAGCGTTTCCATCTTCTTGCAGGCCGGACACCAGAAAAGCGTACTTTCAATGCCGAGTGTCAGGTTCTTGCCCTTATACGCGATCCGATTTGCCTCCTGGGTAGCGTAAGCATCCTCATGGAGGTCGCGGTTGATTGCCTCGTTCATCTCGTCATCGGTCATTGCCTTCAGTTCCTCAGGCTTATAAACATGTACGAGATGCCCGTATGTCCTTCCTTTTCGGTACGACGTGCTGAACCGCGGCTGCGTCAGGTATCCGCCTTCGATGCGGAACGTCACAAGCGACGCACCGGCTGCCCTTGCAAGCTTTCCGGTAGACGGAAGAATGTCTCCGGTCACGCCGTTAAAGGACCGGTTGCCTTCGGCGAAGAGACACACGTTATGTCCCTTCTTGAGCGCCTTTATGATTGCCATGACCGACTTTGCGCCGGTCTTACCCTTGGTATGTATGATTGGACGCAGAAACGTCCGTAAAAACCACGTTCCGAGACCTTTCCGCATGATGTGCTCGCTCGCGACGAAATAGATCTGCCGCCCCGCAGCGATTCCGACAAGCGTCGGGTCCAGTTCCATATTGTGATTTGCAAGCAGCAGATACGGTCCTTCCACCTCTTTTAAACTGTCATAGGAATAACGGAATTTCCGTATGAAATACCTCGTCAGCGTAAACTTGAAGAACGCCCAGGCGCGCTTGTGTCTCCGCACTTCCCTGCGTTCCTGCCGCTCGGCCTTCTTCTTGGCCTTGGCCGCAGCCTTTTTCGCCTTTTCGGTCTGCTTGGCTTTTTCGTCCTGATTTGCCGTTTCGCCGGCTGTTCGGGACTTGTTCATCTCGCCGGCTGACGCCTGTATGTTCTTCGTTTCGGGATCTTCTTTCATCTTACCTCTAAAACCTTCTTGCGGCGGTTTACGCTTCGCTCCGCGAAGCTCCCCGAAGGGCTTGTCCGTTCCGCCTACGCGGACATATGTCTACACGTTAATAATACTCAAATAATGCCCGAAAGTAAAGTAAAAAAGAGGCAAAAACAACCCCCGCCCCGATGTAGCGGGGCGAGGGTGATAAGGCAAAAAGGAATGTCTATGATAGTTTTCAGGTTATTTCAGACCATAGTAACTCATGTAAACTTCAGCCAGAATATCCGGGAAACTGTTTACAACAACATCTCCGAATCCCTGTAGGCTTAATTCATCCTGAAATGTCTTCAACGAAAAGTCCTGATCTCCGAACATATCAAGATTGGAATTATCGGTTGAGTACCGAATAATATCCGTCGTAATGTCGGTTAGGGTTCCGATAAGGTCATATTTGCCCAGTTCAAATGAACCTTTTACATCCAACATGCGTCCCAGAAAACTCTTGCTGGTTTCATTCATAGATTTGTTTACTTTTTCCTGAAGTGCCATCAGTTTGGCCACTAACGAAGCGCCGGTGCTTCCGACCTCTGCTATATAGGCAAGATCATCTGCTATCGTTGTCGCCTCATTCTTAGCCCACTCATACATATCCGGAGCTACAGAATTCACCGCTTCTAACGCAACGACACCGTCAAATCCCATCTCAATCAGCTTGTCCTCAGACGCAGAAAGGGCAAATTCCAGTAAGGAGCTGGCTAGAGCCATGCAAGCCGTATCAGCGCTAGAACCATAGAAAGCATCTTCAAGGGCACATAGGATATCCATTGAAATCACAGCGTAATTTACAATCGGAATAAATCTTGCTGCATCTTTTAAGGCTTTCAATCCAAGCAATATGGCTTGCGCGTATCCGTCCTTATTATGTATTGAGATATCGAATTCAATCCTCCTGATTGGATTCTGAAGAATCCCCGGTGTTTCAAAATACCATTCACCGTTTTTAAACTGGATTAACATTACCCTGCTTCGTGTTTGCGGAATATAGGATGTATCGCCTTCATTATCCGTGCGAATTACATAGTAAGTAAAATCATCAATCTTCCTCCATGTAGGTGAAATGTATTCATACATGAAGATGTAATCCGGCATTGCCTCTTCTCCGAATCGGTTCTGCAGTTCATTCTTCAAATTATTACTGACTTCCGGAAGCCATACCGCATATAACGTAAGTTTGTTTTCAACAGGAGCCTCATAACACTTACAAGGAAAGGTGTCCACATCGTACTTCGGATACTGCGGCGACGGGTCGAAAGACCATCCCCGGAATACGTATCCCTTTTTCGTCGGTTCAATTGTACTGATTGTGTAAAGTCCGATTCTCGGATTATAATACTCAACTCCCGGTCCGCCTACGCCCCCGCAAGGATTATATACAACCATTACCTGTCCGGCATGATCCGCTCCAAGCCCTAACTCAGTATAACAGGAATACAGATGTAAATATCCATCACAGGTTATCTTCGTGCCGTTTTTAATAATCTTATTTGAAGAAATATCACAAGGTTCTCCACCGGGATTATCATACGTCCATCCGGCAAATTTGTAACCCGGGACATCAATTCCATATAATCCTTCCGTACTGTCAGTCATTTTAAACGGTTCATCATAATGAACATAGGTAAACATCTCCGGATCGAATCCGTTATGGTAATAGATTGAGAATCCATATGATCCCCAAACCGCTTTCAGCGTAAGATCATAATTAGGGATAGTCATCATGGACTTAACGGAATAGAAGTACCCGGATGGTGTTTCAAATCCTTTCAAATAATGACCATCGTTCTTGGGGACATTATCATCCAGACTCTCAACAAGTACCACTTCATTGGGAAGGAACTTGCCGCTCACATCCTTCGCGGGTTCTCCAAGACCATAATCAAGATACAGATGCGTGGTTGGCTTCCATTTGGCGATCAGCCAGACTACGGGACGATAGGTCGTTATATTTACTTTTTCTCCACCATAGAATGGTCCGTTAGTCGTTAGTGCCCCCGTCTCCAACGATACCCATCCGTCAAAGGTACAGCTGGTCCGAGTCATTTCTGACTTCTGAATTTCTATATAACCATCCCTATCATAGTTGCAAATTGTTGAACCAGGTGCGCCTCTGCCTCCGTTCGGAATGTAAACAATCTTAATGCTTTCATCGTCCTGCGGTTCATCTTCGACCGTATAGCAGCTGTAAAGAACAAGGGTTTCAAAGGCAAATGAAACATTTTTCATGGGCTCCCGCGGTTTATACTCCGGAGGCATACAACTTTGTGCGACTCCCAATGATGGATCCGACGTATAATCTCTTGCATTTTTCGTGGTCCAACCGGAAAATATCAATCCGTCGACATGACGCAACTCACCTGCCAGCGAATCATTTACATCTAACATGGATGATGCAATGCATGTATTTGTAAAGCAATCGTAGTACTCTACTTTCATGAAAAGCATATTCCATATTGCATACAGTTTTAATCCTTCATCCGGAACATATACCCTGGTCCCGGCAGTATAGCTCACATCTGTCTTGTTCGAACCCCAGCCACAGAATTGATATCCGTTTCTTTCAATCGACGGCAAAACCACATAACCCTCGTTGTCGGTCTCAAGCGAAGATGTAATACCACCATATTGGTGATCCAGGATGACCTTTTCCTCAGGGCATTTCCATTGCGCTTTCAGTACAATATAGTCCCTGATCAATCCCTTAAGTGCAAATTGTTGAATCGGTGACAGATCCATTTTGCAACCGGGTTCATACTGCACAACTAACGGTATTTTTATATCAAAAGTGGTAATCGGTACTTCCAGTGATAACTGCCAGCAAACAAAGGTATGTCTTTTATCATATACAGGAATATATTCGGGGAGAACCACATTTACCGCATCAGCCGGAATACTCATTGAACCCGGCCCGCCGGACCCTCCGTTACTCGAGAAAATGATAACAAAATCATCTTTTTTCTCTTTTTCATAAACCGGATAAAGATCCAAATCATCCTCACTGATATACTCCTTACCGGCTTTGAAATCAACATCACCACCTAATACACTGTCTTTTCCGTCTTTCCAACCAACGAATGTAATTCCTTTAATCGTTAGTTCCGGATGGTCCTTCTCACTTATCGTGGTAAAACAATGCGATACTGGTCCGGATGCATCATAAATGACCTTACCGGAAAGCTCATGATACTTCACCGTATGCTTCTCCCAAATTGCATACAGTCTGACACAATCGACTTTACTGGCTGCTGATCGGATGATATAACTTTCATTCCGATAACATTCTCCTCCTCCATTCGGAGAAGTAGACCAAACCTCAAATGAGGCCTTAGTATCATAATTCAGCGGATCTAACTGGATACTTTCACCATATTTGCACGCTTTGCATTCCATTCTGCCGTCTTTATTTCCGTTTCCGTCATAAACCAAAAGATATTCCGTAAACGGAAGCCATACAGCAGTTAAAGTATGATCATTCAGATCCGTTACTATAGTATTTTTATCTATAATCTCTCCCTTCGCATTTTTCCATCCGACAATTCTATATCCTTTCGGATCCACTACTACAGGAAATACATCCCCGTATTTTTCGCCATAATGAACATACGCATAGGAAGGTCCGATTACGGTTTCCCCATAGCTGGACTTAGTATCCAGCTTTACTTCGATTCCGGTCTTATATCGGGCATAAAGAACCGAAATGTCCTTTTTTACCCTGGTAAGATCGGTAATCTCTTCACCGCCTGTCTGCTGGGTAAACCACCCAAGGAATTTTGCACCGTCAGGTCCGGCCGGACCATCAGGGAGCTCATAATATTCGCCCAGATAGTAAATCCGTTCTTTTACAAGCAGATTGCTTCCGCCGTTTGCATCAAATCTGACATTAAAGCCTTTGCCTTCCTGTTCAATCGGCAGTTTTATACTGTTACCGTTACTTCGATCTACGATTTCAACATTACCGCTCCGTTTGACGCTCTCATTGGACGCAACATGAATCGTTAAAGTACCGGAACCGGCATCATCCAGCTTTACGGTTGCCCATCCGTTAGTCGCTGTATCCGCGTGAATCTCAAGATTTGCAGGCGGAACGAATCCACTTAATTTCACCTGCTTTACGGATTCCTTATAATCCGTAAAAACGACCTTGTCAGGTTTGAGTTTCAACGTAAAGACAGGCGTCGGGGTTGGCTTAACTATTATTACAACCGAAGTCGGTGCCGGGGTCGGATGCAACGGAGGTATATAGGTTACAGTCGGGGTTGGAGTTGGGGTAGTCGTTGCAGGCGTCTGACTTGGTGACATTGTCGGCATTGGTGTTGCCGTCGCGGTCGGGGTTCCATTTATAGGCGTCTGTCCTCGTGTCGCCGGAGAAGTGGGTTTAGGCGTAGCAGTTGGCCTCGGTGTAGGAGTATTCTTCGGCGCCCCGGTTTGTGCCACCTTTATTTCATAGTACCCAATCTCCTTTGTTCCTTGCACAACTATAACAGTCCAGGAATAGTTACTTGTAGATAGGTTCTTATCAACTATAATGGCAACCTTATTCCCTTTTTGACTCGTTTTAATAGCGGGTCCGCCGCCGACAGGTATTGCACTCTCTACCTTCACATCTCCTTTGGCTTCATTAATCGTAACGGTCTCAGTTCCGCCGTCCTCGTCAAAAAACACATAGTATGTCGCAATAGGAGGTGGCGTAGGTCTGGCCGTCGGTGTGGGTTTATCGAAGGCAACCGGGGTCGGTGTACTGGCCCCCGCCTGGTTTACCGCAACGTCAACTGACCGGCCGTTGCTGGTATCCGTAAAAGTCACCTTTCCGCTTCGGGGCTGATAGGATGTATTTGCGGTTATTGAAATGGTAAACGACCCGCCCGTTCCACTAACCGTTAACCATCCTACCGATCGGTCCGCACGGATTGTGCTGCTTCCGAAAACATTTCCGAGCATTACCTTCTTGCTCTGAGCCGCGGAAGACACGCTGATTGATGTCGGATTCGCCATGAGTTTGGGAATCGGCGTGGGTGCTTTTGTCGGTGTAGGCGTATTTGTCGGTACAGGCGGCTTAGTCGGTGTAGGCGTATTTGTCGGTGCAGGCGACTTAGTCGGCGTAGGTGTATTTGTGGGCGTAGGGGTAGGTGTAGGCGCCGCCGACTGTGTTACGGTGACATCAATTGTCCTTCCGTTGCTTGTATCCGTAAAACTGATCTTCCCGCTTCGAGGCTGATAAGAGGTATTTGCCGTTATTGATACGGTAAATGATCCGCCGCTTCCACTTACCGTTAACCATCCTACACTCCGGTCCGCACGGATTGTACTGCTTCCGAAAACATTTCCTAGTGTTATGTTCTTACTCTGGGCAGCAGAAGAAACGCTGATCGATGACGGATTAACCGTGAGCTTCGGAATCGGCGTGGGTGTATTTGTTGGTGCAGGCTTAGTCGGCGTAGGTGTATTTGTGGGCGTAGGGGTAGGTGTAGGCGCCGCCGACTGTGTTACGGTGACATCAATTGTCCTTCCGTTGCTTGTATCCGTAAAACTGATTTTCCCGCTTCGCGGCTGATAAGAGGTATTTGCCGTTATTGATACGGTAAATGATCCGCCACTTCCACTTACCGTCAACCATCCTACGCTCCGGTCCGCTCGGATCGTACTGCTTCCGAAAACATTTCCAAGCGTTATTTTCTTACTCTGGGCAGAAGAATTTACACTAATTGATGAAGGACTGACCGTGAGCTTCGGAATCGGTGTAGGTGTAGGCGCCGCTGACTGTGTTACGGTAACATCAATTGTCCTTCCGTTGCTTGTATCCGTAAAACTAACCTTCCCGCTCCGGGACTGATAGGATGTATTTGCAGTTATTGATATGGTAAATGACCCACCGGTTCCACTTACCGTTAACCATCCTACACTCCGGTCCGCACGGATTGTACTGCTTCCGAAAACATTTCCAAGTGTTATGCTCTTACTCTGGGCAGAAGAATTTACACTAATTGATGAAGGACTGACCGTGAGTTTCGGAATCGGCGTCGGCGAAGGCCTTTTGGTCGGTGTAGGTGTAGGTTTTTTGGTTGGTGTCGGTGTAGGCTTTTTAGTCGGTGTTGGTGTAGGTGCCTTGCTTTGTGAAATAGTCACTTTAACAGTCTTTCCGTTACCTCTGTCCACCACCTCAACGGATGAAGAACGCGCTGCCCCGGAATTCTTCTCAACTTTAATGGTCACAGTAGTTCCTGAAACGGATGCTGTAAACCAATTGGCATTTCTCTCTGCCGTGATTGTTGCACCGGGCTTGCTGATTGACCCGATGGTAAAAGTCTTTGTTCCCCCGGACGCATCAAAGCTCAATTTGCTGACACTGGCGGTTAAAGGCTGGACCGTACTGTTGCCGGATACGGTCAGGTTTTCCTCAATCGGCCGTATCGTGTTGTAGCTGTTCATCAACGGGTCCTTTTCAGAAGGCATAAACATAAATGCCGTCGGAGCAGAATAGAGCCATGAATAATCTTCCCCTGTTTGGGCAATGGCTCTCTTCGGCGCTTGAGAAAACAGTCCTGTTATCATCACGACAACAAGAACGATTGACAGTTTTCTTTTTAATTCCTTCATCCTTTTCTCCATCACGTCCCTCCGAAAAACAAAAAATCGGCTGCAATAATACACCTTATTGCAACCGAACTATCATAGTGAACAAAAGAGACTGACAACACTCCCCATTGTCACGTTAGACTCCTAGTTTTGCGCCCCTGTATTTCTACAGATTTGCCCCCAAATAAAATATAGAATTGTGTACCCCATAAAAAACTTTCCTAACAACAAAATATCATATTAATACTAAGAATGCAAGGGAACAATCACGTACTTTTTACAGTGACTACTCCCTCTCATATATTTTCATAAGCGAACAAAAAATCTCCCCAACTCCTTTTCTTTTACTCCAGCTTTTCCTCTTTCGACGTGAAAGCAAAGGACTCTGATGTAAAATAATACTCATAGGTTCCTTCGTCGCAAACAATAGTCAATTCGTACAGGGAAAAGATCTTATCCTGCAGTTCTTTGAATAGTTCTTTGGTTAGTTTATCCTTGTTTCCGCTGATTACAACGTAGGCATAATTACTCATGGTCTTGCGCCACTTGTCAGACCTGCTTTCGCCGTTTTTAAAGCGTTCCAGTTCCTGCTCCGTAAGCCATGCCGGAAGGTATTGCCCTGCAGGTACACCGTGACCTTCCGGGATTCTTATCGTGACATCCTTTAAACTGTACCCGTCGGAACTTCTATTGATAGATGTTCCTTCAAATGCCTTCATCACTTCACTTTCAATAATCAGCTTAAGAGTATCAAGAGTAATCTTTTCGGCAAGATAATCCGTGTACAGGACATTGTCAGATACATACGCATGGAATGTCTTGTCTCCGACTGCGATTTCAAATTCCGGGAAAAGCCCGTGATCTCCGTATGAAGATTGGAGAATCTCGTATTGTTCGGAAGAAAGGCCGTAATACTCTTTCAGCTGTTCACGAAGCACTTTTTGTGCATTGGCAACCCTTTGCTTATATTCTGCTCTTCGCCGCTCAACACCCCGGCGTGACGAAACGTCCGCATACACGATGAATATCAGAATGCTCACGCCTAAAATGATCAGAGATGCTTTCCCTACGACTTCCATATCCTTTCGGAACTGCTTTGAATCAAATCTGTCATCATCATAATCGTTCATATCCAAGCCCCCTTCTTTCCGACTATTATATCATATGGCATAATCCCCCGCAACCAAGCTTGAACTGATCGGTACAATTCAACATCTCTTTGCTTATACTCATAGCCATGACGCATGAAAATACCCTCCTTACCGGTTTGTCCGGTAAAGAGGGTACATATCACTCCTATCCAAGCTTTTTTTGTAGGTTACGATTATTTCGGTCTTACGTTTTCGATGGCGTCTTTTGTAGACTTATCGACCTTTGATGCAGCATCCCGAAAGCCGTTTTTCACGATTTGATCTATGCCGCCATTCCCGGCCCCTGCGCCGGTAATAGCATCGCCGGGGATGTTTTCAACCACTTCATCAAGCATACCGTCCCCAACCATAACATAGACAGAGACGCACCGGTTATTATCATCATACAAGTAGATATTTGCACCGGCCGCAATCAATCCGGCATTGCCCAACACTTCAATAATGATTTTATCATCATTATAGTAAATTTGTATCATATCTTCCGGAATATCTCCGTCAATAATCCAATGAAGTTCTCCTTCTATTTCTTCGTCAATATCAATTACTAATTCTCCGCAGCCTTTGATAAAAATGTAACCATAATCCGCCGGATGGTCATATTCATACGCTTCCCCGTTTGTAACTTCTATACCGCTGACATCAAAAAGCACATAAGGCTCAGGCACCTTCGTGTACGGATTCGGAGCATAGTCCTGATTAATCGACAACCAGCCATATTTGCCGGAAGTGGGATCTGTGAATTTAATACTTCCCGTTCGTCCGGAATAGTATTGATTCTTTTTCACCGTAACGGTAAAGGCATTGGAAAAACTATTCGTATCGGCGTTCCAGACTCTCTTAATCGTTATCCAGTCTTTCGTATTACCCTCATATTCAACCAGGATCACCGCTCCGGAAGCATTCAGCACTTTAACTTCTCCGACAAATTCGTCCGAAGAGATAGACATATAGTCAGGATCAATTATTAGTTCCGTATCCTGATCTGCAACAACTACTGACGGAACGTTTTGCGTACCTGAATCTATACCGGCTGCCAGTGAAAGCGCATCGAAATGCTGTTCAATTTCAACAACAAAACTATTTCCCCAATCATCAAAAATGATTACATGAGCAGAACGGGTCTGATTTGAACCGTTCCAGCTTACACCGATTGAAACAGAAGTATTATTTTTATCGTCTTGAAGAATATTAACCGTAACCCAATCAGATCCGGCTTTCGTATTTCCGACAACATTGTAGTGAAGCTGTCCCTGATATCCAGTGACACCTAACGTCACGCTACCGCTATTATGGTCAGTTTTCCACAAAAACTCACGCTCGCTTAGTTGCCAAAAGCCCAAAAAAGCACCCAAATAATCGTACCAGTCCTTTGTTGTCGGAACCTTTATCGTCCAGACCTCGAAGTTCTGGCTCGTTCCGCTTCCCTGCCCCGGCACCGGCGTAGGGGTTCTTCTGTCAAATGTGATTTCACTGCCTTCCTTACCGCAGTTTGTGCAAACTACGACATATCGTCCGTTAATCAAGCGAATCTGACCTTCGAACAG
Source organism: uncultured Lachnoclostridium sp. (assembly GCA_946402335.1). Classification (GTDB taxonomy): domain Bacteria; phylum Bacillota; class Clostridia; order Lachnospirales; family Lachnospiraceae; genus ISDg. Next base: position 66,066 of record CAMIWE010000002.1, on the reverse strand, counting down.
ATGCCCGGTCTTACGGTCCACTTTCTCTTCAACACTACCGCATACGGAACATACGCGATGTTTATATCCGTCGGTTTCACAGGTTACGTTCTTGTCGATAATCCAGTCGCCATATGTGTGAACACCGGTAGCCGGAAGTACTCTTCGCTCGCCGAGTTCCACGCCGCAACGGGAACACTTCGTTACCTGATATCCGTTGTTAACGCAGGTGGCCGGAACCCTGACAATCTGGCCCTGTACGCTGTGTCCGAGTTTCGGGATTTTCTCTGCCACATTCTTTCCGCACACTTTGCATACGTGCAGCCGGATTCCATCCTTTTCACAGGTATTCTCGGTCTTAACTTCCCAGGCGCCCCAGTCATGATTATTGGTCTTGGGAAGGGTTTGTCTTCCTTCCATTTCCTCATTGCACCGGGAACATACGATTACCACATAACCGTCACTGATACAGGTTGCCGGGACGGTCTTCTTCTGCCCCTGAACAAGGTGGCCCAGTTCATCAATCGTGCCGGACTCGGTCTTGCCGCATACTTCACAGGCACGCTGTTTCGTGCCGGTCTTCTTGCAGGATGCGGGCTTGGTTTCATTCCATTTGCCCCAGGTATGATTTCCGGTTGCAGGAATGACGGACTTGCTTCCCTGCTCGCCGTGGCACATGGAGCAGGTGGCTACGGTATATCCATCCTTACCACATGTGGGGTTGACGGTTTTGGTTCCGCCCTTCTGATCATGCTCAATAGGATTCATATTGTCGGAAGCGTTATATCCGCACACGCTACAGGTATGGTATCTGCTGCCATATTCCGTACAGGTCGGGTTCTTAACGACAACCCATGAGCCAAATGTGTGTCTGCCGGTCGCCTTAATAACGGTCTTGCTTCCCGATTCCGCCTTACACATGGAACAGGTTGCTACGGTGTAACCGTCCTTGCCGCAGGTGGCGTTGACGGTTTTGGTTCCCCCCTGCTGGTCGTGGTTCACCTTTGACATGACCTCTGATTCTGCATAGTTACAGTTTGCGCAGGTACGATGTCTCTGGCCGGTCTTCTGACAGGACGGCTTGCTGTCGATGGTCCAACCGCTCATGCTGTGACCTGTTGCCTTAATAACGGTCTTGCTTCCCGATTCCGCCTTACACATGGAGCAGGTCGCCACAGAATAACCGTTCGTTGTACAGGTTGCTTTTACGGTTTTCGTGGCACCTTTCGTATCGTGGCTGACTTTTTCCATCACTTCCGATTCCGCATAGTTACAGTTTGCGCAGGTGCGATGTCTCTGACCGGTCTTCTGACAGGACGGCTTGCTGTCGATGGTCCAGCCACTCATGCTGTGGCCGGTCGCCTTAATGGCGGTCCTGCTTCCGGATTCCGTCTTACACATGGAGCAGGTTGCCACGGAATATCCGTCCGTCGTACAGGTCGCTTTTACGGTTTTGGTTGCGCCTTTCGTATCGTGGCTGAGTTTTGCCATTACTTCCGATTCCGCATAGGTGCAGTTTCCGCAGGTACGATGTCTCTGGCCGGTTTTCTGACAGGTCGGGCTGCTGTCAACTACCCAGCTGCTCATGCTGTGACCGGTCGCCTTAATTACAGTCCTGCTTCCCGATTCCGCTTTGCACATGGAACAGGTTGCTACAGAATAACCGTCTGCAGTACAGGTCGCCCGTACGGTTTTCGTACCGCCGCTCGTATTATGATTAAGCTTTCCTAAAACTTCGGAAGCTCCCATACCGCAACGCGTGCAGGTATGGTGTCTCTGACCGGTCTTCTGACAGGTTGGATTACTGTCGGTAACCCATCCTCCCCAGCTATGACCAAGCTGAGAATGCACGGTTCTGCTCATGATCGCTCCGCAGTTCGTACAGGTTTTCACGGTATAACCGTCCTCCGTACAGGTCGGATCAACGGTCTTCGAACCGTTGGAATTATGCCCCCAGGGACTGATGTTCCGCGATTCATAGTCATCGCAGTTCTTACAATACCGCCTCTGTACTCCGCCATCGGTACAGTTGGCACTCTTAACGGTAGTCCAATCCCCGTAAACATGGTTTCCGGTGGCTTTGATAGTTTCTCTTCGGATAAGTTTACCGCATTGGCTGCAATAGTATTCCCGCATGCCTGTAGACCCGCAAGTCGGCCGCTTGGTCACTCTTACGTCATCGTCATCATGGCTGTAATGTGGGGATGATTTACTGGCCTTTGCGGAATTCAATCCTACTGATAACCCAACTGTCACAGCAAGTCCGGCAAGGAGAAGAATCGCTCGACCAAGTTTTACAAAATGCTTCTTTTTTTCTTTCATCGCGTAACCTCCGAAAAAAATAACAAATATTCATTTCAATACAACTCACTTGCATTTTAATAGAATGCTCTAAATCACGTGTTTGGTTTCGTCTTTTGGGGTTGACCCATATTTGGCTCCACAACAATGCCAACGCCGACCGAATTGCCCGCGTCATCGCGAATAACTACTCCAACTCCGTGACCGTTTCCCGGGTTCGGGTCTGGTTTGACAGTAATAATAATGCAATTACCGTCACGCTCTATGTGTACTAAATCCTTATCGCCACTTACAACATCCCAATGAAGTTCTCCCTGAACGTCTCCTTCTATCCGCACTTTTACCACGCCGCCATCGGTGGGAACGATGATTCTTCGGAATACCGCACGTTTCCCCTCATATTCAGCGGTATCGTCTTCGAACCCTATAGCAGCATCGCAGGAGCCGATCCGGAATCCCTTGTCCTCCACCGGCTTCGGCTTTTCCTTTTCCATATTCGGATCCGGGTCCTGGTTAATCACCAGCCAGCCGTATTGGCCGGTAGTCGTATCGGTAAAGCGGATCTTACCGTATCTGAAAAACTTGGTATTCTTCTTAACCGAAATCGTAAAAGCATGGGTAAAGCGGTTCTCTGCATCGTCCCAGACTCTCTTAACCGTTATCCAGTCTTTCGTTCCGTCCTCATAATCAACCAGAATGGTTGTTCCCGTAGCATTCAGAATCTTGACTTCCCCGACAAATTCATCCGAAGAAATGTTCATGGAACTCGGATCAATGATCAGCGTCGCATCCTTATCAACAACCAGAGAGGAAGCGTCGCCCATTTGATCCTCTATAGATTTATCCCCATTGGGAAACTGATTGATACTTACAATAAAACCGAATCCCCAATCATCAAAGACACGTACCTGGGCCTCCCTGGATTCTGCAGTATTGTTCGCAGCAACTGAAATGGTTACAGTAGCCGTATTGTCACTTTTTTCTTTAATGCTTACCATTACCCAGTTGGTCCCGGCTTTTGTGTTGCCGATAACATTGTAATGCAAATGTCCCTGATATCCTTCTACCTGGAATACCGCCGACTGGCTTAACCTGTCGCACTTCCAGACAAATGACTGGTCATCTCTCCGCCATAAATTAAGATCTGAATCCGTGTTAACTTTATTCTTATAATATGCCGTTCCATCAACGCGCATTTCCTTCTGGTTTGCTACGCTTCCCGGGGTTGTTCCCGTTTTATTATTGGCCCGGTCAAATTTGATCTCGCTGCCTTCCTTGCCGCAGTTTGTGCAGACTACGACATAACGTCCGTTCTTTAACCGTATCTGGCCTTCGAACAGATGCCCGGTCTTGCGTTCTGCCACTTCATCACAGTGACCGCAAACCTTACATACACGGAACTTATATCCGTCTGTTTCACACGTTAAGGGACTGATGACAACCCATTCGTCATATGAATGATTGCCATTGGCCGGAAGAACAAGCGGCTCACCAAGATGCGCGCCGCAACGGGAACACTTCGTCACCTGATAACCATCGTTTACACAGGTGGCGGGAACCGTAACTACCTGTCCCTGTCCGTCATGTCCGAGTTTCGGAAGTCTCTCCTCTTCATTCTTTCCGCACAGTTTACAAACCCGCGACTGAAGTCCGTCCTCTTCACAGGTGTTTGCGGTTTTAACTTCCCAGGCGCCCCAGTCATGGTTATTGTTTTTAGGAATAATTGTTCGCCCCTGCATTTCTTCATGGCAGCGGGAACATATCACGACCTCATAGCCCTCGCTGACACAGGTAGCAGGGACAGTCTTCTTCTGTCCCTGAACGTCGTGCTCGAGCGCGTCAATTATGCCGGACTCGGTCTTTCCGCACACTTCACAGGCACGCTGTTTCGTGCCGGTCTTCTTGCAGTATGCAGGCTGAACTTCGGTCCATTTGCCCCAGGTATGGTTGCCGGTAGCCGGAATTACGGTCTTGCTTCCCTGCTCCGTGTGGCACATGGAACAGGTCGCCACAGTATATCCGTCCTTAACACAGGTAGCAGCAACGGTTTTGACTGCTCCCTTTGTATCATGCGCTATAGGCGCCGTATTCTCGGATACGGTTATTCCGCATACTTCACAGATGTGATGTCTGCTGCCGTACTCCTTGCAGGTCGGGTTCTTATTGACAATCCATGAGCCCCATGTGTGGTTCCCATTGGCCTTGATCACGGTTCTGCTGCCCTGCTCCGCATGGCACATGGAACAAGTCGCCACAGAATATCCGTCCTTGGCGCAGGTTTCCTTTACGGTCTTGGTTCCGCCCTTCGTGTCATGCGAAACCTTATCCATCGTTTCGGTTGCTCCCGCACCGCAGCGTTTGCAGGAATGGTACCTCTGGCCGGTCTTCTGGCAGGTCGGCTTTGTCTTCGTCTCCCATTCGCCCCAGTCATGACCCAGTTTGGTCTTTACGGTTCTGCTCATGATGGCACCGCAGTTCGTGCAGGTTTTAGCTGTATATCCGTCCTCCGTACAGGTCGGATTGACCGTCTTGGTGCCGTTCGAATTATGCCCCCAGGGGCTGATATTCTTGGATTCGTATGCGCTGCAGTTCTTACAATAACGCCTTTTCACGCCGCCGTTCGTACAGTTGGCGTTCTGAACGGTCTTCCAGTCGCCGTAAACATGGTTGCCCGTGGCCGGGATGGTTTCTCTTCGGATAAACTTATCGCATTTGCTACAATACAGTTCCCGCATACCGGTAGATCCGCAAGTCGGTGATTTGGTGACCTTCACTTTCTTGTCATCATGATTACAGACACCGGCCTGTGCGGAATTGAACAATACCGACAGCCCGACTGTCGCGATCAGTCCGGCAAGGAACAGAACGGTTCTTCCGAATTTTGCGAAACACATCTTCTTATCTTCCATCGTGCAACCTCCTGTTGAATCTTCGACAGAGCACCCCGGCACGCTCCGCAGCCATTCTCCATGCGGAAATGCCTCTGAAAACAAAAAAGGCCACAATAATTTCCATTATTGCAACCGAACGATCATAGTGAAAACAAAGAACGACTGACGTCACACCCCATTGTCACGTTAGACTTCAAGCTTTGCGTCTCTGCGTTTCCGCAGATTTGCCAAAAAATATTCCATTTTCCCGTCGCGTAATACAAATAATACCTCTATTCTGAAGATAGCACATTCCGGGCGCGAATGCAAGGGAATCGTGGAGGGGGAGGGCGAAGAAGTGAAAAGGCCGCGCCCCGATCCCCTAAACGCAAAAAACCGGGCCCGGCAAAAGCCGGACCCGGGGGATTCACCTATAAAGATGAAACTCAGTGAAAATAAATCGACAGGACAACATCTCTCAATCCCGAATCATAAATCTCAGGGCCAAATCCTGCATCCTTAATACTCTGAGCAAGTGTATATAATGCAGTATCACGATTACCTAACGGATCAAGATTTAACTCCTCCGCTTTTTTGGTATAATAAACTGTTTTGACTCCTTCCAGAATCGCTGAGAATATTAATCCTACTTCAACTTTTTCAAGGCATTTAAACTCAAAAATATACTCAGCGGCATGATCCAATCCATTTGCCCCAACATAGGTAACGCTACTGAACAACTTATCATCCACTCCTGCTTCAATCCAGTCCTTAATCAGGCAATAACTGTCGTATCCATACACAATGATGGTTCCCATTGGATTAGAATTGGCAAATACCGTCTTAGCAACTTCAATGCCGATATTCAATGAAAACACTTCAATCGCTCCGAGAGTGTTATCATGGTTCTCAAGGATTCCCTTTTCGATACAATCCATTATTCCGTCGCCATAGGTATAATCCTTTACTTTAATCGTGTAATTTTCTTTATACACGATAAAGGCCTCCGTGATATAAGATGGATTCGAGGTATCGGTTTTGATGAGGAAATAGCAATCGTCACTGATCTTCTGCCAATAAGGCGACATGTAATCCTGATCGAAATAACTGTCCGGCATGAGTGCCTTGGAATAGAGTTTCTGCAGCTCATCCTTTATCGGGCTGATAATAATCTCATCCCACATCGCATACATTGTAACGGTTACTCCGGAATCATATACTTCACCGGGTTTATACGCAAAAACATAGTCTCCTTGATTTGTGATAAATCCCCAGCCGGCAAACACATAGCCGCTTCTTTGCGGGGACTCGGATTCATCCGGTAGTTTTACCGCTTTATCCGCTGTTGTAGTAATATTTCCAGGCATTCCGGTAACATTATCACCATGCGGATCGAAAATGATCGTAAACTTATTCCACTCAGCCACTACTGCCGTGTCTTCATAGATTGTAACCCTATCATTGTTTTTATATGACTCTGTAACACCGTTCTTTGTAATACTCCAACCCTTATTGTAGGTCGTCGTCTCAGGAGACAGATATCCGGACAGTGTCACCTTTTTGCCCTTTTTCACCATTTTAGTGCGAACTTCTTTGTCCCCACTGTAAAATGTTACCTTACAATAGTTCTCGTCTCTCTTCCATTGTGCGGTCAGTGGGATGACAACGCCATCGTCGGCCGTCACATTCTTAGTCAGCTCGCCTCCCTTAAGGGTAATAAGATGTCCCTTGTAATAGCCCTTCCATCCGTCAAATACATATCCCGTCCGCTGCGCTTCGGGAATATAAATCGTATAATCATACAGACCTGTTACATCACTGATCGGATCCGCATCCTGATAATTCGAATTAAATCTAAGGGTATACTCATGCGGTACCCAAACCGCATACAGCGTAATCGATACTCCTTCGGAATAAGGAGCTCCGCCGACAAAATCAGGCTCCTTAGCCTCCTTATCAAAAGCCCATCCGTTAAATCTGTACCCGGTTCGGTCAAGTTTTGTTGACAGAATCGTTGCAGTTTCAGAGCACGAATAGGTTTGCATAAACGGAGCGCCGGTTCCGCCGTTACCATTGTACGAAATCGTATAAGTATCCCATGTTGCATACAAATCCGTATCTTCCGTAAGCACAAACAAATCGCCTACTTTATATTTTGTCCCGGTCTTATTAGCGGATTTACACCACCCGCTGCAATACATGGCCGTTGTACTTCTAAAATGAGACGGCAGCACCAGCGTCGTTCCGCGAAGGACGGTCGTTGAGTTAACCTTTGTGTTTCCGTCATAATAATTCACGGTAACGTACTCACTGCTTTTTTTCCATGTTCCATTTAAAATGACAGTAGTGTTTTCGTGAATTGTGAGTTTACTTACCGGTTCATTTTTCGAGAAGGAGAACTGCTTTCCGTCAGAAGCACCCTTCCATCCGCAGAAATCATACCCAAGCCGGTCCGGTACCACCGGATAATATACATAATCATATGGTACCTTGATTGTAGTGATTTTAGCATTGAAGAATCCCGGATTCACTTTAATCGTGTATTGTATCGGAATCCAAACTGCATACAGCGTTATGGAAACACCTTCCTTATATGTCTCACCGCCATTATAATAGCTTTCGGTATCATACTTCTGATATGCCCAGCCATCGAATTTGTATCCATCTCTTCTGATACTTCCGGCGCCGGAGATGGTTACTGTTTGGGTGCGAGAAACAGTCTGCGGATTCGGAGCTCCGCTTCCGCCATTGGCATCATATGTAACTGTATAAGAGCCCCAAACCGCATATAATGATACGTTTTCCGTAAAATAAACGTTTTCCCCAACCGCATAGGTTTTGCCTGTTCCGTCTTTCGCAGTGTTCCAACCGCAACAGAAATTCCCGGTCTCCGCCCAATAATACGAAGGCATTTTGATGGCCTTATCTTTTTTCTTTGTAGTGAAATCCACCTGTTGATTTCCGTTATAGAATTTCACCTCAACAAAATCGCTTTTTTTCTGCCAGCTTCCGGTAAGCGTCACCGTGGTTCCCTCATTAACCGTAAGCTTACTTACCGGTGCATTCGCAGAAAAGGTGAGCTGTTTACCGTCAGAAGCTCCCTTCCATCCGCAGAACTCATATCCGGTTCGCTGGGGAGCAGGAAGATAGTACACATAATCATACGAAACCTTGATCGTGGTCGTTTTTGCTCCGTAATAATTCGGGTTCAGCTTAATGGTATATTCAATCGGGTCCCAAATTGCATACAAAGTGATACTAACCCCATCCGAATACGGCGCTCCCGGTATGAAGTTCAGTTCCTGATTCTCCTTACTATATGACCACCCGCCAAAATGATATCCCGGTCTGTCGAGCGTTTTATCATATATTGTTGTAGCAGAACCATCCTTCACGGTCACTGCATTCGGAGTAAATTCGCCTCCGTTAGCATCATATGTTATGGTGTATTCTTTCCAAACGGCGTATAATTTGGTGTCTTCTTTAAATTCATATTTCTTTCCGGCCTGATATACAACGGGTCCGCCGGGCGTGGTGCTCCATCCAATGCAGGCTGTATTGTTTTTGCTATACTTGAACGTTTTTACCTTGTCTCCGGGTTCCACGCTTGTAGACTTGATAAACGTATTTCCGTCATAGAAAGAAACCTCACAGAATCCTTCTGTCTTTACCCACTCTGCCCTAAGTATAACCGTCACACCATTATGTTCAGTGAGATTCTTTACTTCCTGTCCGCCCGACAGATAAAGCTGTTTTCCATCCGCCGCTCCCCTCCACGCAACAAAATCATATCCGTCGCGTTTCGGTTTCGGAAGAGTCACGGTTTCATCATAGGAAACAACATCGTCACCTATCTTTTTAGCGTCTGCATAGTTCAGATTGTACTCAATTGTGTATTCATTTGCAGACCATAAAGCATACAACGTTGCCGGTGCATCAGTTCGTTTAAATGTCGATGGGATCGTATAAACCCGTCCCGCCAAACTGTCAGGAGCAGTACACCATGCCGAGAAATAGTAGCCGGTTTTCTTAAATGTCGAAGTCGGAAGATTGGTCAGATTCCCGATGAAAATATAGTCATCCATCCGACCGGTTCCGCCATTCGGGTCAAAATGAAGATAATATATCGGAACTTCCGAAGTATTCGGTTCGACTTTCTTTTCGTATGCATCACACACGGTACAATAACGGAAAGATACCAGTTCTTTATCCGTAGAAACCGACGGGTACAGTATCCAATCGCCAAACTGGTGTCCTTTCTTAGCTATAGTTGAGGAGTTGCCGAGGATTTCACCACAGTATTGGCACTTGACTCCCTGCTTACCTTCTTTATCACAAGTCGGTTCTTCTCTGAATGTTATCGGAGAATGCGTTTTTTTCGTAATCGTGACTTTTTCTTTGTACTGACAGTTATCATCCGTACAATAACGGTATCCCCAGCCATCTCTCTCACAATTCTCTGAAACAATCTTTTGTACCGGTCCCAGATTATGCCCGGTCTTCGGAAGGATCGTCCGCTTTCCAACCTCTGCCCCGCATCGGGAACAAACCATCACGCTGTATCCATCCTTGTCGCAGGTTGGAGCTTTCCGTCTGATCTGCCCCTCAACCAGGTGTCTCAATGGTGCGGTGGTATCACCGGCAGAATGTCCGCAATCCTTACATACATGATGTCTTGTTCCACTCTGCTCACAAGTCGGCTTTTTATCCTCAATCCAGACTCCCCAGTTATGATTACCGGTTGCCGGAATAGTACTCTGACTCCCGAATTCCTGACCACAGCGGGAACAAATAACAACATTATAGCCAGCTTTAGAACAAGTCGGCTCTACCGTTCGCATCTGTCCCGTGATTAAATGGCCCGGGGCTTTTATTATACCGTCTTCGGATTTGCCGCATGTCGTACATGTGTGATGTCTCGTGCCGTTTATAGTACACGTGGCATCCTTATCATCGGTCCAGCTGTCCCAGGTATGCTTGCCGGTTGCGGGAATAACATTTTTTGCTCCAACCGCTTCACCGCATCTTGAACAAACCACGGCTGTATATCCATCCTTACCACAGGTGGCTTCTTCTCTTTTAATCTGCCCCTGCACCAAATGTCCGAGTTCGCCTATTTGGACTCTGTCAATATCGCCACAAACCGGGCATGCCCGTGATTTGGTCCCCTTCATTTCACATGCCGGCTCTATCTCAATCGTCCAGGAGCCCCAGGAATGTTTTCCTGTCGCCGGAATCGTATTTCTGTTCCCGCCTTCTTTACCGCAACGGGAGCATACTACAACGCTGTATCCGTCTTTGCCACAGGTTGCCTCTTCTCTCTTGATCTGTCCCTGGAAGGAATGGCCCAGTTCACCTATCTTATCTTTTTCAGGGGTACCGCAGGTTGTGCATACTCGTGATCTGGTTCCCTGCATTTCACATGCCGGTTCTATCTCAACCGTCCAAGAGCCCCAACTATGCTTTCCGGTCGCCTTGATCGTATTTCTGCTGCCTTGTTCCTTGCCGCATCGTGTACAAACTACGACACTGTATCCGTCTTTGCCACAGGTCGCTTCTTCTCTCTTCACCTGGCCCTCGACCAGATGACCAAGCGGATTAATCTTATCGTTTTCTTTTTTTCCACAGGTGGAACATACACGCGACTTGGATCCTGCCCCCTCACAGGACGGATCAATATCGTTATTCCATTTGCTCCAGGAATGCTTTCCGGTTGCCGGGATTGTGGTTCTGTTTCCCTGCTCACGCTTACATTTGGAACAGGTTGCTACGGTATAGCCGTCGGTTCCGCATGATGCCGGAACTGTTTTCGTTCCGCCTTTCGAGTCATGACCGAGTGCCGCTACATTCTCGGAAGCCGTTGCTCCGCAACGGTTACAGGTATGCTTTCTTGTCCCGCCCTCAGTACAGTTTGCCGCCTTAACATCAATCCATGACCCCCAGCTATGTCCGAGTGCCGGGATCGTCGTCTTATTGCCCTGCTCTCTCTTACATCTGGAGCAGGTCGCTACGGTATAGCCGGCGGCAGTACAGGTGGCCGCAACGGTTTTCGTTCCGCCCTTCGAGTCATGTCCGAGTGCCGCAACATTCTCAGAAGCCGTAGTTCCGCAACGGTTACAGGTATGCTTTCTCGTACCGCCTTCCGTACAGTTTGCCGCCTTAACATCAATCCATGACCCCCAGCTATGTCCGAGTGCCGGGATCGTCGTCTTATTGCCCTGCTCTCTCTTACATCTGGAACAGGTCGCTACGGAATAACCGGCAGCAGTACATGTAGCCGCAACGGTTTTCGTTCCGCCTTTCGTATCATGTCCAAGAGCTGCTACATTTTCAGAAGCAGTTGCTCCACATGTATTACAGGTATGCTTCCGTGTTCCGCCTTCCGTACAATTTGCAGATTTAACATCAACCCAAGACCCCCAGCTATGCTTTCCGGTTGCCTTAATCGGAGTGCTGCTCATAATGATCCCGCAATTTGTACAGGTCTTCGCAGTATAGCCGTCCTTCCCACAGGTGGCTGGTACTGTCTTGGTTCCATTTGAATTGTGTCCCCAAGCAGCCATGTTCTCCGAAGCAGTCGCTCCGCAAGTGTTACACGTATGCTTTCTTGTTCCGCCTTCCGTACAATTAGGAGACTTTACCGTAACCCAGCTTCCCCAGCTGTGATTGCCGGTCGCACTGTGTACAGTTCTGCTCATTACATTCTGACATCTTGAACACTTCTTAATCGTGTATCCATCACTTCCGCAAGTAGGCGGAGTATACTCTGTTTTATCAGAATTATGCCCAAGCGGATCAATATTGCCGTTTTCGGTCTTGCCACAGGTGGTACAAGAGCGTTTTTTCGATCCACCAATCGTGCAGGTCGCATCTTTGGTCGTCGTCCAAGTGCCCCAGCTATGATTACCGGTTGCGTAAATGGTCTCTGATCTAACAAGATAATTGCAATTCACACAACGGTATTCTCTTGACCCGTTTTTTCCACAGGTCGCCGGACTGGCGATAACCACTTTCGTTTTACTGTGGTCATAACATCTGGCTGCTGAAGCCTCTTTTGCCTGTAAAAGAGACCCCATCATGAAGACGCACAGAAGCATACTGAGCATGCTTTTAAACCTTCTGATATGCATCCTTAGCTCCTTTCATTCTTTCCCTACATCTTTTGTTCCTTTATACATAAAGCCGGCCTTACGCCGCTTTCCGTATCACAAAACATTCTCCCCGAAAACAAAAAACGGCTGCAATAATTCCTTATTGCAACCGAACTATCATGGCAACACCAAAAAGGTCATGAAGACCCTGTCGTGTCACGGTAGACTCCAAGTTTTGCGTCTCTGCGTTTCCGCGGATTTGCCCCCAATATTGATTAACCTGTCCCCAAAACAACGGACCGAAAAGTCCGTATATAGAAGATAGCATACTTGCTATTGGGATGCAAGGAAAAAAGTGAAACTTTTCAAAAAATAAAAACAATTTCTGTTGAGCAAAAAAGTTGCCCCCGACACCCCTCTTCGCCCGTCCTTCTTCTCGCAAAAAACCGGGGCCTGCGTCCGGCCCCGGAATAGAATGGTTTCCTATTTTGATGTCGTATAAAGCTTTCCGGAGTATGGCTCGTACCGGATGGTCTCCCTCGGGCAGTAGATTACGATTGCGTTAACGAAGAAAAGCTTGTCCGTAAGAATCGCAAGCTGCTCCTCGCTGAGGGTCAGGTCCTTATCGCTTCGAATGGTTACGGTTCCGATGAAGCTCCCGGTCCTGGCGACCGCCAGTCTCCATTTGGATCGCTCAATCTTTCCGTTAAGAAGCGCAACGGTTTCATCGTTGTTCATCCAGATCGGAAGCAGATTGGACTGCCCTGACGTGACCGCATTTTTAATCTCTGGATCGACTTCATCAATCACCTGCCGGATGTACTGCCGGGCCTTTGTTTCAAACAAATCCGAATAGTAATCGCTTGTCCAGTAAACTTTCCCGGTTATCTGATTCTTATAGCGTCCGAGATTGTACTGCTTGCCGTTCACTTGCAGATAATACGGCGTATCGTCGGCCGTTTCGAGTAACCCGGGCTCTCCGGCCACGATCTTGCAGTCGCCCGGTTCCAGGCCGTGATACTCCTTCAGTTGTGCAAGCAGTTCTCTTTCCGCTTCATTTCTTGCGGAACCATTCCCTTTCAGCCAGTCAAACTTTATCGTCAGCGGCTTCGGCGAATGCTTTGCCGCCCAATAGATAAACCAGGTAAGGCCCACACTCACGCACAAAACCCCGATGACGAACAATACGAGTTGAACGATATAACGGGTTCTCCCCGTCTTCCCTTTCTCTTTCTTCATAACACTCCCCCTGTGTCTTACCGGATCTTATAGGTATACGTCTGCGAGCCGGTTTCTATGATCAGCTCTTCATCCGAGAACGGCCCGAACTCCAGCTTCTTGACAATGCCTTCCGATAAGGATGCCGCCTCTTTCGAATCCGTGCGGACTACGATCCTGAGAGTAAGCTCGTCGGCCCATTTGTGGCTGCTGTAAGATCCGTCCTTATATTTCTGTATCTCCTCTTCGTTCATCCAAAACGGCAGTTTGTCTTTCATTTCCGCGTCAAATATGGTGTCCTTGCCGGAATAGTCAAACTCGATCTTCTCAATCGTATAAGCGCCCGCATCCGAAATACCGGCCGCCTGCAGCGCCTCCGAGAACTGTTCCGCAAGAACGTCGCGCAACTGTTTTGAACAATAATCCGTATAACCGTTTACTTCAGAATACTCTGTGTCATCAACAGTGAAGGTACATCCGTGAACGTCGGCACTGTGCCTTCGGAAATACTCATCAACGATGATATAATCTCCTTTTTTCAGCCCGTAGTACGTTTCCATACATTCCGTGAAAAGGCCCGTCATTGTTTCATGCTTTGCTTCCCTGTTCTTCCTGGCCTCTCTGTTCTCGGTCATGATCTCAAGGACTAAGCATATAAAGAGCACCAGAAGCGTAATGCCGATTCCGATGAAAAGGTTACGGACGGCTCTCTTAACGGTCAGTTTCTGCTTTTCTTCCTGCTGTTCCGCTCCTTCGTTTCGTTCCGTTTCCTGATTCATATTCTTCCCTCCCGTCTTCCAACGGCGCGGATCACTCCCGCCGGATGGTTCCGAATCTCGGCCGGAACAGATAACGCGACGGGCCGTCTATCCGGAACACGTCCACATAAAACAGGTCGTCTGCCATCCCGTTGAACTGGTCTTCGGTAAGGGTAAACCCTTTCTCGGAATATACCCATATCACGCAGGAAACACGGACGCCTTCCTTCCAGCGCTGCTTATCGGCTTTTCCTTCACGGAACCGGTCAATCTCTTCCCGGTTGATCCACATTGGAAGCAGATTGTTAGTGACCCGGCGCTGGTAATGCTCTTCCCATCCGACGAAACTGTTGTCAAGCTCCTGAATGGAATACGACAACCCGCCGAACAGGTCATGGCTTTCAATCGTTTGCGTAAGCTTCTCCTTTACGAGTTCCATTACTTCATTCACATAATAGTCGGTGCACATGGCGTCACCTTCTCCTGCCGCCTTGTACGATATACCGTTTGAGACAAATTTGAACACCGGATAGTCGCCGTTTAAGCCGAAGGATTCGTCGGTAATCTTGTAATCTCCTTCTTTCAATCCGTAATACTGCTCCAGATTCTTCTTAAGGTTCTCCCGCGCCATTTCCATTTTCTTATCCCGGTCCTTCGTCCAGCCGGATATAATGTGCGAGAGAATCAGATACAATGCGCCCCCTGAAAAAATAAACACTGCGAATGTCACAAGACATATCCGGAAAATTCTGTACAGTATGCTTTTCTTTGGTTTTTCTTCTCCCATTGCCCCCTCCTTCATGCTGATCCTATTTCAGCCTTGCGTTAAACTCCTCCACCTGCGTCTGCCATTCCGAAGAATATGCCTCGAGCGTTTCCTGCGGCGACCTTCCGTTACCGAGGTCATACAGCCAGTCCGGGGCAAATCCGGAAATGTATACGTCAGGCGCGGACATAAACTGATCCCACTTGTTGATCATCCAGTTACAGGTCTCGTTAACCGATCTGCGGTCTTTGAAACGGTTGGCGAGATTTCCTTTCCATCTCTGGTCGTCTTCCAGATAATCCTCCGGAACATCGGTATAGATGTCGTAGACAAATACGACGTCGTCCGCCACTGCCCGAACCTTCTCGCAGTTCGGTATAACCAGAATGTTCTCGCGGCAGATCGCCACATAATCCTGCGCGGACGGTCCCTTCGGAATGTTGACGAACCCGTATTCCATGTCGGGTGCCTGCGCGTTGATGTTGTCACAGGCGTAGGACTCCTCCACGAACATCGCTGCCCTGCCCTCATAGAAGCCGGTCTTAAAATAATCCCATTCCGCATCACCCTGCGGCTGGAAATACCCTTCGGAAATAATCGAATTTCCGAAGTTCAATGCCTCCAGAACCTTACGGTCCTGCGCATTCATGACAAGCCTGCCGTCTTCATTTTTGATGATGAACGTATCGTTGGCCATCAAAAGCCCGGTAAAGAATACCGTATTCTGTCCGGTCACGCCGTAAACGTCGGTCACGCCGTCATTGTTCGTATCACGGGTGAGCTTGCGGCAAAGGTTCTTGAAGTTCTCGAAATCCCAGTTTCCGGTAGCCTGCAGTTCATAAGGAAACTCCTCGTCCACCCCCGCATCCTTAAGGAGTGCCTTGTTAAAGAAGACGCCCGTTCTCGGTTCCATTCCGGCGGCAAAGCCGTAGACACCGCCGTTATAGGACATTACCTCCAAAACCGCCTGGTTGTATTTCCGGTCGCTCCAGTCCGCAGACGGCAGCTTGGAAACATCCAGAAACGCGCCTGTCGTCAGAAGCGAAGCAACCCAGCGGCTGTCAAATGTCACAATGTGCCCCATCGGATTGTTCTCGCTGACGCCGGCGAGATATTCCTCCGGCCAGGTCTCCCGCCATTCGCCGTTCGCCACGCGCGTAAATGTGTAATTGTTGTTCTTCATCGCCTGGTTCTGCATTTCCCAGAATGCTTCCTGGTAATGATTCTGCGGGACGTTCCACTGGTCATCCGACCACCAGTCGACATACACGACCTCCAGTCCGTGCAGGTCTCTGGTCTGGTTCTCATGATAGGAGTATTCCTCCTTCGTCACCGGATCAAAATGGTAATGCTGGTCGTAAAACGGAACGGAATTGTGGGATTCCTCACTACCCACATAACACTGCACCGCAAAATCCTCAAACGAGAACAACGCCGTCTTCAGATTCATGCGATCATACAGCGAATCGGAACCGGACGCCATTTTTGCGGCAAATGTGTCACGGTCGTCCCAACTGCTGAAGAACACATCAATCGAAGCGGATACGATGATCTTCTTCCACTCCGCCTTCCCGGAAGTGCCAAAGCAGTTCTCCGCATCGTCCGGCGTAATGGCAACCGGCATCAGCACCCGGTTTCCGACGGAGGTTCGCATTTCGGAAACGCTGACATTTACGACAACCCCGTTATTTCCGTCAAAGCAGTCGGTCTCCCCGACCTTTTTCGTAAGATTGTTCTGAATTGCCTTTATAAACCTCTCACAGCAGAAATCGGAATACCAGGTATCCCCGATCTTGTAGGCCCAGTACTCTTTGTTCCGGTACGTAAACCCGAACCGCGGTGCCGACACATCGGACCAGTAGCTTTCGCCGTAGGTAATGCCGTACATTCCCTTCTCAAGTCCGTAGTACTCCTTGATCGTATGCTCGAATTCCTTCCGGAGTTCCTTCTTCTGCTTTGCGTTTGCGGCCTCACTGCCTCCGCTCAGGAAAAATACCAGCCAGATAATTGCCGCGATAACCGCAATGCCTCCGGCGGCAATACATCCGATCATTACAATGCGGCGCTTCCGGCTGCTTTTCGCGGTGTCCTCTCCGCCTTCCGTTTCCTGATTTACACGTTCCCTGCTTTCCATCTTTTCATCCCTGCTTCTGTCTGTTCCCCTGAAACGCAGCTTTCGCATGCATTTCGATAACTGCTTAAAATATGGGTTATTATACCACATTTGGCGCCTTCCCGCAAGAAAATTGACTTTTAGCGGTAGGAACAGTATAATTTTTTTAATTGAAAACACCCCGGGAGGCACCTATGAAAATTCGATTGGAACACCTTACCAAACGGTTCCCGAACCGTAACAAAAAGATTAAAGAGGATGTCATCGCGGCAAGCGATCTGACGTTTGAAATTCCGGACGGAAAACTGATCGGCCTGCTCGGTCCTTCGGGCTGCGGCAAGAGCACGACGCTCAACCTGATCAGCGGACTGGAGACCCCGACGGAAGGCCGGATTTTCTTCGGGGACAACGACGTTACCGACGTCCCGCCCGAAAACCGCGGCGTCGGACTTGTATTCCAGAACTATGCCCTTTACCCGCATCTGACCGTAGAGGATAACATCGCATTTCCTTTAGGAAATCTGCGTGGCAAGGATAAACTCACAAAGGAACAGATGCATGAGCGCGCCCTCAATGCGGCCAAGCTCGTGCAGATTGACATGCTGATGGAACGGAAACCCAACGAACTCTCCGGCGGCCAGCAGCAGCGTGTCGCCATCGCCCGCGCCCTTGTCAAGATGCCGAGCGTCCTGCTTTTAGACGAGCCTCTCTCAAACCTTGACGCAAGACTCCGTCTGCAGACCCGTGAGGAACTGTCACGCATCCAGCACGAGACCGGCATCACGACCATTTTCGTTACCCATGACCAGGAAGAGGCCATGAGCATCAGCGATATGATCGTCGTGATGAAGGAAGGCGTGATCCACCAGATCGGCAAGCCCCAGGAAGTATACGATCACCCGGACAACCTGTTCGTTGCCAAATTCCTCGGAACGCCTCCGATCAATGTCTTCGAAGGGGAAATGAAGGACGGCAAAGTTTACATCGGCGACGAGGCTGTTCTCGATATCGAAAGCCGCGAAACGAAGAAGGTTTACGTCGGCATCCGTCCCGAAGGCTTCATTCCGACAGGAGACGGTGCCCTCACGGCGAAGCTCAACAAGATTGAGGTTATGGGGCGTGACACAAGCATTGTTGCGGAGCATCCCGCATTTCTCGGAACGACCATCCGTGCCATCGTTCCTTCCGAAGATGTGGAAGGCATCTCCGGCGAAACCGTCCGATTCAACCTGAAGCCGAAGAAGGTTCATCTCTTCGACTTCGAAACCGAAAAGGCCATCAACGAAACCGGTACGGAGGCATGACATGAAACAGAAGAATTATAAAGGCTGGCTCTATCTCCTGCCGGCAATCGTCTTTCTCGGAATCTTCATGGTCTACCCTCTGATTGACGTAATCATCTATTCCTTCGAGGAAGGCTACAGCTTCGTAACGCAGACCTCAAACGGCACGGGGCTTTACAACTTCCGCTATGTTCTGCATGACACCTACTTCGTGCAGGCACTTCGGAACACCTTTATCATCGTAATCATCACCGTTCCGGTTTCGACGGGACTGGCGCTTCTTATAAGCCTTGCGCTCAGCTCGATCAAACCGCTCCGGAATGCGTTTCAGACCATCTATTTCCTTCCCTACGTGACCAACACGCTGGCGGTAGGACTTGTTTTCATGGTGCTCTTTAAAAAGACCGAGTATACGGACGGCATGGTAAACCTGCTGATTCATCTCTTCGGCGGAAAGACCGTGGATTTCATCGACGGCCCCTACTGGGCGAAGATGTTCGTTATGTGCCTCTATACCGTCTGGATCGTGCTTCCGTTCAAAATTCTGATCCTCACGAGCGCCCTTGCCTCCGTAAAAGAGGACTACTACAAGGCCGCCCGCGTGGACGGTACGAGACCGTTCCGGATCTTCTATAAGATCACGCTTCCGATGATTTCCCCGATGATCTTCTATCTGGTCATCACCGGTTTC
This sequence comes from uncultured Lachnoclostridium sp., assembly GCA_946402335.1. Taxonomy (GTDB): domain Bacteria; phylum Bacillota; class Clostridia; order Lachnospirales; family Lachnospiraceae; genus ISDg. The sequence continues at coordinate 46,996 of CAMIWE010000002.1, read as the reverse complement.
ATCGGCGCCTTCAAAGCCTACAGCGATGAGGTTGCATTGTTCGGAACAGACCTGAATTCCGCCGGCATGAACACGATGGTCGGCTACATTTACGACATGCTCTACGGCAACTCCGGCGGGTACCCGTCCTTTGCTTCGGCGGCGGCGTTGATTCTGTTCGCGGTTGTCTTCACGATCACCTGCATCAACCTGATGGTGAGCAGGAACAAGATTCATTACTAGGAAGGAGGAGAAAACCATGACGAATCAGACTGCTGCTCCTTCCCGGAAGGACTACAAAATGATGGAAATCAAGGCCCGCAGACGGCGCATCGTAAGAAACGTCTTTTTGTATGTATTCCTTGCGCTCGCTGCACTTGCCGTGCTCTTTCCCTTCTACTGGATGATCCTGACGTCGTTTAAGACGCAGGGTGCCTACAATGCGGAGGAGATTCCGAAGTTCTACACCCTTGCACCGACTCTTTCGAATTACAAAGTTGCATTTACCGCCGTGCCGCTTGCCCGGTACTTCTTAAACACCTTCCTGTTCACGGTTATCACGACCGCGGCAATGATGGTTGTGATCGTACTGGCCGCTTTCGGCTTTGCGCGGATGAACTTCCCGGGGAAGAACCTCGTTTTCTCCCTCTTCTTAAGCCTGATGATGATCCCGAACGAGCTCGTGATCATCACGAACTACGTCACGATCACGTCCTGGAATATGCGCAACACCTTCCTCGGACTGATCCTGCCGTCCGTTACTTCGGTATTCTACATCTACCTGTTAAAAGAGAATTTCGAGCAGATTCCCGAAGAACTGTATAAGGCAGCCAAAGTGGACGGCACGTCGGACTTCAAATACCTGATCCGCGTAATGGTTCCGATCTCGAAACCCACGCTCGTTACGATCACGATCCTAAAGGTTATCGAGTGCTGGAACTCCTACGTATGGCCCCGTCTCATCACGGACGACAGGAACTACTTCTTAGTATCAAACGGCATCCAGGAAATCCGCCAGAACGGTTTCGGGCGTGACAACATCCCGGCCATGATGGCTGCCGTCGTCGTCATTTCCGTTCCGCTCGTGATCCTGTTCCTCATATTCCGGAACAAGATCATGGAAGGCGTTTCGAGAGGAGGTACCAAGGGATGAAGCATAACCTTCGTAAACTCTCTCTTCTGCTCGTTACGGTGCTTTTCGCCCTCTGCCTGAGCGGCTGCCACGGCGGCAGGAAGCGGGTTGCGTTCCGGGTGCCGATGGAATTTGACACCTCGAAAAAATACGAAATCTCCTTCTGGGCGAAAAATGATACGAACATCACCCAGGTAAACATTTACAAGAAGGCGATTGAGGATTTCGAGAAACTGTACCCGAATATTACCGTAAACCTGAAGACGTACACTGACTACGCAACAATCTATCAGGATGTCATTACAAACATTTCCACCGATACGACGCCCAATGTGTGCATCACGTATCCGGACCACATCGCAACCTACCAGAAAGGAAGCAACGTTGTCGTCCAGCTGGATGCGCTGATCGCGGACCCGAACTACGGGCTCGGCGGAAGCAAGCTCCGCTTCGACGGCCCGACCGAGGAGGAAATCGTTCCGAAGTTTTACAATGAGTGCCGCATCGGAAACGGCTGCTACGCTCTTCCGTACATGCGTTCCACGGAGGCCCTCTATATTAATAAGGACCTTGTGACCAAACTCGGCTACGACATTCCCGACGTTCCGACCTGGGACTACGTCTGGGAGGTTTCCGAGGCTGCGATGAAGCAGGACGCGGACGGCACATTTGTCGTAAACGGCCAGAAGACGCTGATTCCGTTCATCTATAAGTCCACCGACAATATGATGATCTCGATGCTGAAGCAGAAGGACGCGCCGTATTCGGATGCGGAAGGACATGTGCTCCTGTTCAACGACACCACAAAGGAGATTCTCCTGTCCATCGTGCCCCACGCGAATTCCCGCTCGTTCTCGACGTTCAAGATTTCGAGCTACCCGGGCAACTACTTAAATGCCGGCCAGTGTATTTTCGCAATCGACTCCACCGCCGGCGCGACCTGGATGGGAAGCAATGCACCCAACTCGGATATCCATTCCGAAAACATCGTCCAGTTTGAGACGGTGGTCCGTCCGATTCCGCAGTACGACCCCGCGAATCCGTATATGATCTCCCAGGGCCCGTCGCTCTGCATCTTCACCAAGGAGGACGAAGGGGAAGTGCTTGCGTCGTGGCTGTTTATGCAGTACATGCTTACGAACGACGTGCAGATTGCCTATTCGCAGACCGAGGGTTATATTCCGGTCACCACGAAGGCGCAGAACTCTGCCGAGTATCAGGAATACCTCGCCGCGGAAGGTGCCGACAACGGCCTTCATTATGACGTCAAGATCAAGGCCGCCAAGCTGTTCCTTGACAATATCGACCATACCTTCGTTACCCCCGTCTTCGCCGGCTCCGCTTCGGTCCGAGAGGCTGCAGGCGAGCTTGTGGAAAATGTGACGCGCTCCGTCCGCCGCAAAAAAACCGTCGACGATGCCTTCATAAAACAGATGTACGAAGACACGGCTGCCCTGAAGCACCTTGACCAGATCACGGTTTCGGAAGCCAAATCCTTCGGTCCTCTGCCAAAAACCTCGGCCGTTCTGCTCGTGAGTCTTGCGGTTGTCTGGGCTGCCTTGATCGCGATATACATTATCCGCAGATGGAAATCTGAGAAAAAAGGATAAGATAATACGGGAAAATTGTACGGAATAAGACTATTGCATTTTCCGTTGATTTTTGTATAATATGGTACTTGTAAGTACGGGATACCCATCCCGTCACTGCTCCGGACTGTTCAACTTGCACAAAAAACCCCGCAAGATTCGGAGCAGGAAGAAAGGAGAAAAACAATGAAAAAGTTATTGCTTGCGGTAGCTCTTGTACTTGTTTTCGCGCTTACTGCCTGCGGAAAGAAGTCCACGCCTACCCCTACCCCGGCTCCGACGACGGAACCTACCGTTACGGCTACCCCTACCGAAGAGCCCACTCCTACCCCCGCTGACATCAATGCAAAAGGCGAGGGCGTTATGACCTATGCAGAGTACATCGCAGCTGCCGATGATGCCGAGGTTGTTATCGAATGCTACGTACAGGATCATCAGTCCTGGTGGGACAACAAGATCTCCGTTTACGCAGCAGACGGCGACGGCGCTTACTTCCTTTACAACCTGACCTGCTCCGAGGAAGACTCCAAGAAGCTCGTTCCCGGTACGAAGATCAAGGTTACCGGTTACAGAGCTACCTGGTCCGGCGAGATTGAGGTTGCAGAAGGCGCTTCTTTCGAGTTTGAAGAAGGCAGCTACATTGCTCCCGTTAAGGACGTTACCGATCTTCTCGGTACCAGCGCTTTGATCAACTACCAGAACCTTCCGGTTGCGTTCAAGAACGTTATCGTATCCGGCGCTGCCACCTATAAGTGGGATGGTTCCGGTACAAAGGGCGACGACCTTTACTTTCAGATTTCCAAGGACGGCAAGCCGTACACCTTTACCGTAGAGTCTTATCTCCGCGGCGCTGACACCGATGTTTACAAGGCTGTAGAAGCTTTGAAGGTCGGCGATATCGTTGATCTCGAGGGATTCCTTTACTGGTACAACGGTGCCAACCCGCATATCACGAAGGCGGTTGTTACCGGAAACGTTGCCGATAAGGCTGCCGGCGTTATGACCTATGCACAGTACGCTGCTGCCGCTGACGATGACGAAGTAACGATTGAGTGCTATGTACAGGATCATCAGTCCTGGTGGGACAACAAGATCACCGTATACGCAGCAGATGCCGACGGTGCTTACTTCATCTACAACATGGTTTGCTCCGAGGAGGATGCCAAGCAGCTTACCCCCGGAACCAAAATCCGCGTAAAAGGCTTCAAGACCACCTGGTCCGGCGAAGTAGAAGTTGCCGAGGGCGCAACGTTCGAGTTCGTCAGCAGCGCAAACTATATCGCTCCTGCCGTTGACGTTACCACGCTTCTTGCCGATGAGGCTGCCCTTGTTAAGAACATCAACCGTTATGTTTCCTTTAAGGGCATGAAGGTTGAGTCTGCCGCCACCTACAAATTCGACGGATCCGGCAAGCAGGGCGATGACCTTTACTTCAAGGTTTCCAAGGACGGCAAGCCGTACACCTTTACCGTAGAATCCTATCTCCGCGGTGCCGACACCGAGGTTTACAAGGCTGTTGAAGCCCTGAAGGCCGGCGACGTGATCGACCTTGAGGGATTCCTCTACTGGTACAACGGCCCGAACCCGCATATCACGGTTGTTGCCGCTGCTCAGTAATATAAAACTGATTATAAAAGGGACTGGCTTCGGTCAGTCCCTTTTTTCATGCTTGTACGGCCGGTTTCGACGGTGCAGTTTTTCATGCCTGTACGGGCGGTTGCGGACGGTGCAGTTTTTTATGCCTGTACAGCCGGTTCCGAACGCTGCCTTTCTTCATGCTTTCCGGAGTTTCGGTGCCGTCTTTCCCGACGCACGCGCCTCTCCTTTTCCGTGGCGAAATACTTTACTTGCCCCGGAAAATAGCGTATAATAAATGTGTCTGAAAGGAGAGGCTTATGATTACGATTGATATCAGCACGATTGACGAACTGCTCCAGTTTTTGAAAGCACTCGCAGCAAGACACAAACAGGGACTTTGGTACCGCGGCGAGGAGAATTCCTCCCTTACGCTTGTTCCTTCCATCCAGCGCAGTGAGAAGCGCCTGGAGATCGAACGATTCATCACGAATGACTTCTATATCCGCAGCAAACAGATTCTGAAGAATCCCCCCGAGAAGCATGACTATTCCGGCTGGGTTGCCCTGATGCAGCATCACGGCCTGCCGACACGTATGCTTGACTGGTCACGCTCTCCGCTCATTGCCGTATTCTTCGCGACCGAAACCTACCGTAAGAATCCCGGCATGGATGCCTGCGTATGGGTACTTGCACCCAATATTCTGAACGAGAAGGAAGGCTTCGGAAACTGTATTTATCCGATTGATGCGGACACCGCCCAGGAGATGCTTCTTCCCGCGTTCAAGCATCTGCATCACAATCCGGTCCTCGAGGACAAGATTCTTGCCTGCTATTCCACCGACAGCCATCTGCGTCTCTATTCCCAGCAGGCATGCTTTACCGTACACAATTCCCTGAGACGGCTTGAGGATATCTGTGACGACAATATGCTGTATAAGATCATTATCCCGGCCGAGCGGCGGGAATACTTCCTCGAAAGCCTCCGTGTGTTCGGCATTACCGAAGGCTCGCTCTATCCGGATCTTGATCATATCTGTCATGAGTTAAGAAATGTCTATGACATCTGACAAGGAACCATACCGCGCCGCCGAAGAAGCGGCCGCAGGGGAATTCCTTTAATCATATTAAGCTTATATATCTTTGCAGTCAAAAAGCGCCGGTACAATTGGTACCGACGCTTTCTCTGTATTGTTCCATTCTCTTTCCGAAAGCACTTTCTGCCCCGTATCTTCTTTTATCGGAACGCTTCCATCCATTCCTTCATCAGCATGTCCACCGTATCCTGCTTGGCCGGCGGATAAATGAAATAAATGGTATAGATTACCTTGTCCTGCTGCCAGAACACCTCGGTTCCGATATTGCCGTTATCCAAACCTTCCGTCTTAAGGATATTGAATACCCGCCCGTTTACGGTCTTCGTGTCCTGGGTAATGGTCCAATCCGGCATTACGATTCCGCGTACGCCCGTCTGGTCTTCCTCCACATTTTCCGTGCTGAGGGAGTAGAATTCCTGCACAACGACTTCGCCTCTTCGATACATGGTCTCCAAAGTGATATGGGCAAGGTCATATTCCGGGGTACTGCCCTTCGTTCCTTCTTTTTCGATTCCGTCCGTGTGAACGGTTACCTCCAGAACATCCGCATTGATATCCGGAACCGTCAGTTTTTTATACCCGATATAATCGACTGCTTCCTCTACGGTAGCGAAACGCTTCTGTTTCGTTCCCGGCATCTGGCTTGAGGTCGGATCAAAATTGGCTGCTTCCTGATTCATCTGCTTGGTGACGGAACGGACATCGCCCTTAATCTCCGAAACCGGAATCCGGATATCCTCTAAAGCGGTATACTCATAGTCCGAATTGAATTTGCCGACATTGCCCTTTCCGGTCTTTAAAGAACCGCCTCCGAGCAGGCCGGACGCATACGCGCCGATTCCTCCGATCATCATGACCATGCATGCCGCAACCGGAATCAGCCATTTCCTGCGAAGCCCCTTATGACCGGTATGGGTCACGCCGGTTCTTTCGGTATTTCCGCCACTTCCGTTACGTACTGTCTCTACTTCCCGAAGCATACTCTCATCGATCTTTCCGATTGCTTCCATCAACTGCTCTTCCTTCATAGATCGAACCCCTCCTTTTTGAGAAACTTCTTAAGTTTCCGGCGCGTGCGCAAGAGCATACTCTTGGCCTTCGATTCGCTCATGCCGCAATACGCAGCCGTTTCCTTCAGGGAATCAAAATAGAAATACCTTCCGAGAAACAGTACCCGCGCGTCGCCCGGCAGCGTCTTTAAAAACCGTTCCACCGCCGCCTTCAAAAAGGCCGTGTCCGCTTCCTGTTCGGGTGTTCTCCCCCCTGCGACAACTTCACTGAGTTCCTCTAAGGATGCGGCATATTCCGTTCCCTGCCGCTTAAGCCGTTGTCTTTCGCGGAGCCGGTCGATGGCTTCCTGTCTTACAATCTTGCCGAGATAGGCGGAAAGATTTTCCGGATTCTTTTCGGGGATGGAATTCCATGCCGCTTGATACGTGTCGTTTACGCATTCCTCCGCATCCTGCTCGTCCCCGAGGATCTGCATGGCGATCTTCATCAGGTAGCGCTGGTACTGTTCCATCGTCGCCTGAATCGCCTGCTCGTTCCGGTTCCGGTACATTTCCACAATTTGTACGTCGTTCATAACTGCCTCCGAAAGGTTTGTTTTCGTTCCCTGTCACCCTTATACCCGACGAAATCGGGAAACGGTTGCAGGAAAATGAAACAAATTCCTCAAAAAGCAAAAACCTGCCGGACCGGGGCATACTTACCCCCGGCTTGCCGGCAGTTTTTTTGTAAAATACTGTTTTCAGATCTTCTCGGAATACTTATTAACCTTCTGGGTCTTATGGGAAAAGTTCTTTAATTTATCAGTATATTCTATAATTCTACTTCTGTAGTATGTAATCTGCTTCGGATTCAGCTTCCCGGCACTCTTCAGTTCTTCGTACCGTTTCTCCAGTTCCGCGAGATCCTCCTTGGTCGCGTCACGGTAATTGTTGGAAGCATTCAGTTTAAGCCTTGTGACAATCTCTTCAAGCTGGCTGTGGGTTTCTTTTTGTAAGAAGGAAAACATTATCGCTTCGCCCCCTTGCTGCCTCCGAAGGAAGCCGTATTTAAAATGTTCGTATCAAAGGTGAAGGTAACCGCCTGCTCCGTTCTGGTACGCTTCTGCGCAAGCTTGATCATCCGCTCAAGCAGTACCTTATACGGTACGCCGATGGGCTCCCAGAGGTAAAATGCGAGGGATCCCGGAATCGTATTAATCTCGTTGAAATATAAAGCGCCGTTGTCCTCGTCGATCATAAAGTCGATTCGCGCCACACCGTTACAGCCGAGTGCCTGGAACGCCTTTACCGCAAGGTTGCGGATCTCCTCCCGCTTGTCTGCGGGCACGTCTGCGGGAATCTTTCTGGAAACGCTTGCCATGCCCTTCTGGCCGCTTCCCTTGGCGTTGCTGACGTATTTGTCTTCGTAGCTTAAAATATCCTTCGTATGCATCGGCTCTTCGATCTCGGAAGCCTCTGCCTCGTTCTCGTCGCCGAGTACCGCGCAGTTGATCTCACGAAGGTTCGTGATCGCATGCTCTACAAGTACCTTAGTAGCATAACGGAATGCGTCATCTAAGGACTTTGTCAGCTCGTCGCGGTCCTTTGCAATGCTGATGCCGACGCTTGAGCCGAGGTTTACCGGCTTTACGATTACGGGATAGCCGAACCGGGTCTCAATCTTTTCGATCATGCCGTCCATCTTCGCGTAATCGGAAAGCAGGAACAGTGCGCCCGGAAGAAGCGGAACCCCGTATTCCTTCAGGATTGCCTTCATGATGTACTTATCCATGCCGACAGCCGATGCGGTAACGTCACAGCCGACGAACGGAACGCCGACGGTCTTCAGGTAACCCTGGAACGCACCGTCCTCCACATTGGTTCCGTGCACGCAGGGAAATGCGACGTCGATCTCCACGGCTTTCTTCCCGCCGAACAGTTTCTGCGGGAACGGCTGCAGCAGAATGTGTCCGTCCTCGTTTACGAGGATGACGCGCTGCGAGCGCTTCAATAAAGACGGGATATCCTTATAGGCCTCGATGACCGCGATATCGTCTCCGATGTACATTTCGTTCTGCTTCGTCAGATATACCGGAACCACGTCATACAGTTCCGTATTCATGCTGAGAATGGCCTGGATTCCGGTAATGACCGAAACCTCATGCTCCACGCTCTTTCCTCCGAACATCATTGCAACTCTAGTTTTCATAAGTTCCTCCCAATCAGTAATTATCCGGCAGGTCATTCTCTAAAAGGATATACTTGCGTCCCTCGCCGCTTACAGTATAGGCATACGAAACGGCGTCTTCGACACGGTCAAATACCTTGATCCGTTCGGACGGAAATCCTTCCGCGCGCGCGCCCTCGGCAATGGGTTCCGAGCGCTTTCTTCCTACCAGACATATGTAATCGCAGCATTTGGCGGCATATCCGCCGAATGCGCGGTTATATTCCTCTTCCTTGTCCCCGAGCTCCACCATTCCCGGTGTTACGAGGATCTTGACGCCCTGAAACATCGCAAGCGTCTCCACCGCGGCCTTGCTGCCGACGGGGTTTGAGTTGTAAGCATCATCAATGATCGTCACATTTCCGCGGTCCGTAAGCTGCATGCGGTGCGGTACCGGTTCAAGACGCCGTACCGGAATCTTCAATTCCGAAAGCGGGATGCCCATCTCATGCGCAACCGCAATGGCGCCCATGACGTTGATGACGTTGTGCCCGCCGATCAGACGCATGGAGAAGGTCTCTTCTTCGCCGTCCGGCGCGGTCACGCTGAATTCGGTTCCGAGCTGGGAAACCGAAATATTCTTCGCACAATAGCCGTCCTTTGCTTCGCCTGCGTGGTAAAAGATCTTCTGCGGATACGAGGCGGCCTGCGTCAGGATTTCCTCGTTGTCGCCGTTTAAGATCAGCTTGCCGCCTGCGGGAAGCGCGTCGGCCAGTTCAAACTTGGTCTTGCGGATGTTCTCCATGGAGAAGAACGTCTCGAGATGCTGCGGCCCGATGGACGTGATGATTCCGTGGGCGGGATGTACGATGTCGCAGATCTCTTTAATATCCCCGACATGTCTTGCACCCATCTCGCAGACAAATACCTCGTGCGACGGTTTTAACTGCTCGCGGATGGTTCTTACGACGCCCATCGGCGTATTAAAACTTTCCGGGGTGACCAGAACGTCGAACCGGGCGGAAAGCAGGGTCTTTAAGTAGAATTTGACGCTGGTCTTGCCGTAGCTGCCGGTCACGCCGATGATCGTAAGGCGGTCACCGGAGGCACGGAGCTTGCGTTTCGCATCGTTGATGTAATGCTGTCCGACCATTTTCTCGGCAGGCTTCATCAAAAAGTTGGATACAACCAGCAGAATCCACTGTAAACTCGTTAAAAGCGTCAGAACGCCCGTTATGCGTTTCGGGCCGAAGAATACCCATACCAATACGGGAATTGCGGTATTTAAGGCAATATGGAATGCCACAAGGCGTTTTACGCGTGCCGTATAGACCAGTTTCTTCTTCGCCTTGGTCTTACGCATCAGATTGTAGATCCAGGCGGTCAGCAAAAGCCAGGCGGCACAGACGAGATCGGTAACGAGTCCGGGAAGCAGAATCTGCAGCACGCCGGGCACCAGTCCCGCAAGCAGCAACCACTGCCGGCCGAAGTTTTTAACCGTACGGCGCAGGTGCTCGCCGTTTTTATATCCGTTCAGCTGCAGCATATGCAGATTGTACCGCATGGCAAGGAACCATGCGACTGCTGCGATCACTGCAATTGCGACTGTTCTGTAAATCATTCCGCTCTCCGCCTTTTTGAATCGTATTGTCTCCCGTCAGTCACGGGCACCGTCATTCCGCCTTCAGATAAGACCGCATGACGTTCCGGAATACCGCCGGCTGGTCAAGAAAGCTGTAATGCCCCGCCGGGGAAAGAACGACCAGTCCGTTGTTCGGGATCAGCTTCTCCATCGTCTTCGCATCCGACAAAGGCGTCGCGGTATCGTTGTCGCCCCAGATCAAGAGCACTTCCTGTTTGATCCCCGGAAGCAGGTCCGTCAGGTCTTCGTTGATGGATTTGACCATGCACTCGCGCATGCGCGGCGTGGCATTGCGGTAATCCGCGGAGCCCTGCTTCGACTTCCAGTCGTCTATCAGCTCCGGGAACAGCGCGTGCACCGGTTTCCAAAGAAGAATCTTCTTAAGGATCTTGTAACGGCGCTGCTTTCTCTTCTGCTTTCCGGTAAGCTTTGCGCGGATGCCTGCCGCGTCCACGAAAATGATGTTTTTGATCGTAAACGGAAGATTCTCGCGGTTCGCAAGCTTAATGATGATCCGCCCGCCGAAGGAATGTCCGAGAAGAGTTGCCTCTTTGATGGAAAGCGCTTCCATGAACGCGATGAAGAAATCGGCAAATCCGTCCACGCCCCAGCTCTCCCGCGGCTCGTCCGAGCCCCCGAACCCGGGCAGGTCGAACTGCACGACGCGGTACTTGTGGTTCACGCTTGCGGCAACCGAATCGTAAACCTCGAGTTTCGTGCCCCAGCCCTGCAGGATCACGAGCGTATCCTCACCGTCTCCGGTAATTTTATAATTGATGTTGTATCCCTGAACCGTAATATTCATCTGTGTGCTCAGACTCCGTATTGTTTTCTTCGCTGTCCCGGACCCATGGCCTATTCCCGGCCGAACCAGTCATACTTAAGCGCAAGATCGTTCTTGCGGATTCTTTCGTTTACCCGTTTTTGAAGCTCTTTCAGTTCCTCATCGGAGATTTCCGCCCCGTCTGTAACGGTACCGTTCTCCACATAGACCGTTCCGTTGTAGATCGAAGCATCCGGGAAGAATACTTCTCCCGAAAAATCAGGTGCCAGAATATCCCCGCCGATGTACCAGCTCTTCCCGTAGGAAATGCCGAACAGGTTTAAAACGGTCGGCAGAATGTCTAACTGCGAATTGGCTTTATCAATCTCACATGCGTCGCATCCCGTTCCCCAGATAAAAAGCGGCGTCCGGTTGATGCGGTTGTCCTTCGTATACGGTTTGTTCCGCTCTAAGATGCTTTTATCCTCCACCGTATACAGATAGTGGTCGGCGTATGCGACGATCACCGTCTTTGAAAGCAGGCCGTTCTCCTTAAGCCCTTCTAACAGCATGCCGACCATGCGGTCCGTCTCGGCTGCCATCAGCTTGATGCTTTCCTCTTCCGAAAGCGGCTTCGCGGTTCCGTAAAGTTCCTCCGCAAGATACCTCCCGGCCTCGTTCGTGACCGTGTCAAAGGGGGTATGCGGCGTATATGTGATCAGATATGAAACCGTCGGATGATCCGTTGCAAACAGTTCCTTGCGGAACGTCTCATCCGTAAGCATCGTCCGGTCCAGAAGCCGCAGGACCTTTCCTTCCTTCGTGTCATACTCCCCGCTGTCCCGAAGGCTCAAATATGCGTCAAAGCCCCAGTTTTTATAATTGATGCCCCTTGAGTAGAAGGCCTCGGTATTCATGTGAAATGCCTTTACGCTGTATCCCGTGGAAAGGAACTGCCGCGGCATCGAATACGGGAAGGAATTCTCGTTAAAAGTATAAGCGTTTCGCTGGTACGATACCGGCGTGATGTAGCCGGTATTGACGGCAAATTCCGAGTTGAACGTGGAACCGCCGCCGTTATAAAACGCGTAATGATCCGAAAAATTCAACGATTCCTTCATCATGCCGTACAGATTCGGCATGACCTCCGGCGTCACGAGCCAGTCGTCGATTCCCTCAAGCTGCAGAAAGATCAGGTTCTTTCCCTTGCAGATGCCCGTATAGGCATTGGCCTCCGGCGTACTTTGATCGGAGAACGCATTTTCAAGGAATTCCCTCTCCTCACTGCTCATCTTCTCTTCGGGCTTTAAAAACGTCAGGTAGAAATCCCGGATCGTATATTCAAGGAGACCGCTGACCTTAAGGCTCTTATTCTTATCGTTGTAGGCGCCGTACACGTTCCGCGGGTTCCGCCATGCGTCCCAGTGAAGCTCGTCCCCTGCCGGTCCGTAGCAAAGCGGAAGCAGCGTATGGACAACCAGAAAGCACGCCATCAGGATCGCAAACCGTTTCACCGTAAGGCGTTTCTTGGGAAACTTTATCACTGCCCAGACCGTGGCCGTAAGGACCAGAACGATTACGAGCAGCAGGAGGACTCCCATCGATTTGACAATCTCCCACAGGTAGCCTTTGCCCTCGTCCGCCATCTTCATTAACGTGAAACTGAAGCTGTAGCCGGTGTAGTTGAAGGAAATCGCATTTGCCGTAAAGAAGGCAAGCGTCCCGAGTGTCAGGACAGCATAAACAATCCTGCCGGCCGTCCGCGGAAGCACGATCGCGATGCAGAGGAAGGTTGCCGCCCATAAGACGGAAAATGCGATGCTCGGGAACACCATCTCCCCGCGGAAGTATCTGACCTTATGCAGGTCTATCCGCAGGTACAGTTCCATGATCACATACGGCAGAAGCATCCATCCGTAAACGCCGTACCGTCCGAAAAACGTCCGGACCTTCGATTGTCCCTCGGTATTACTCATTTACTGTCCATTCTCGATATCTTCAATCGTGATCGCACTCGTATGCGGGATCTGCTTCCATGTAACCTTTGAGAACAGGGCGATATACATGGACCAGCGGTAGAACAGATCGAAACTCGGCCAGGTCAGAGTAAACCATATCTTCTTGCCAAGCGGCATCTTCTTGATCCGCTTCCGGTCCGTAAAGAACAGGTAGATTCCGAGGAACACATTCCCGAGTTCAATCTGTACGCGGGTAAGCCAGAACGCAAACAGCGCAAGTCCGGCGTTGCCGAGTACCGCCCGCATGCCGGGCGAAATCGTAACATGCATCTTATCGCCGGTAAAGAACCGGACGACTATGGAAACAAAGTCCCTGCCGCCGAACAGTTCCGCTGCGGCACCGACTTTATAGCAATGACAGGAAAGGAAGAACACCGTCACGATGAAGAACCCGATGGCGCGGATCAGCGCGCCGGGAATCAGCTGCGACAGCGTATCGTATGCCGCGAAACGGTGGCGAATGCCTTCGACGATCCGCTTCCAAAGCGGCTCCTTCTTCGTCTCGTCCCGCTTGCGGTAGATGTTTCCGACGATAATGTTCAAAAGCAGATACCAGCCGGTTTCGACAAATGCCTGCAAATGTCCTTTCGACCAGCGGATACGCTGCCGGAAGGCAATCTTCAGTGAGGTCGGCTGCTCGTCATAGAATACCGCCTCGTCGTTATAGGATATCGCATAGCCGTGGGCAACGGCATCTGCGGTAAATGCCCGGTCCTCCGTCAGGGATACGTACTTCCAGCCGTTCTTCACGAGTTCGTTCGCGAACAAAAATCCGGTGCCCTGCAGGTTGGTCGCAAGCCGCAGCACGGAACGCGCGCGGTGTCTGGTACGGCTTGAGCGGATCCAGTGAAGCGCATAGGAAGCGGACATCCAGTTCTCATCGAAGTTCTTCGAATTCCGGTACGAAGTGATAATCTTCTCTCCCGCGTCGAACGCGTCGTTCATCCGCGAGATATAATCGCGGTTTAACAGGTTGTCCGCGTCGAAGATGAAGTACCCTTCGAAACTTTCAATCCCGTAATCCTTATCAATCTGTTCGAACAGATACTTTAAGGCATACCCTTTGGTCCGTTCGTCCGGATTCTGATGCTCGTAACAGATTGCGCCGTTCTCTCTTGCAATCTCCGCCGTATTGTCGGTACAGTTATCCGCCACGACGAATACCGTCAGGTACTCCTTCGGATAATCCTGCTTCGCAATACTGTTCAATAAATTTGCAATTACCGGTGATTCGTTCCGCGCAGGAATCAGAATCGCGTATTTATGATAGTTCTTGACATGCGGGAACTTCCTGGTAAAGAAGAATCCGATGATCATAAACGCAACCCGGTGCACGTTAAACAGCGAAAGGAACAGGACGATCCATCCGAAGATGTTCTTAACCGGTATATACCAGTCGCCCAGCCTGTCCACGATTGCCGTAACGATGCTTCCAATGTTCAGAATCATATGCTGTCGTTCCTGCCCGTTCCTTTAGAAGTGTCTGCCGCCACCGCCGCCGTGACTCCGGCCGCTGCTGCTGTAATGACCGCCGCCACCGCCGCCGCTTCTTGAACTGGACGGTTCGGGCTTCCTGGTTTTCGTCACCTTCGAATTGATGAAGCGCTCATCCAGGCGGGATATCTGGAATGATCCCGGAACCACGTATTCCGTAGCCGTAACGGCTTTGGAGATGGATTTGTTCGCGCCCTTTTTGATTGCGGCGATAATGGATACCACCAGGAATACGACGATGAATATGAATACCGTCGTGGAGGTCTTTAACGGATAATGCCCCCACTTGAGACGGAACTGCGTCTTATTGACAAATTTGGTCGCGGCGCTGTCAAAATGCGAACTGCCGAGTGCCGACTGCGTCATGGAGCGGAGCCGCTCTGTGGCCGAGGCGTTGAATTTGCCGGAGGCACCGCCAAATACGACAACCTCCGCCTGCGCCTTCTGCGTATCGGGATCCACCAGGATCACGCCGACGCCGCTCTTCTTGGAGCCTTCGCCGTAACCGTTAAACCGGAAATAGTTTTTAAGATAATCCTCGGGATAATAATCGCCCGTATCGCGGACTGCCAGAACAAGGACGTCCGTCTTGTATTCCTTACGGATCTTTTCAATCTGCTTTTCAAGCTTATTGCGGACGGAATCCTTCAAAAGACCGTCCTCGTCGATGACGCGGGACGCATCGGTGGAATCCTTGATGTCCGCACGTGCGATTCCGCCAAAGGACTTGGCCGGCTCTTTCCGGTTGATCGTACGGACGGCGAAATCCACATAGATGCTGATTCCTTCGTAGTAAGCGCCTTCTTTAAAGGAATCCAGCATTTCATCATACAGTTTTTCAATCTTGTCGTCATACAGGCTGCGGGCGCGGTTTCCGTAGGTCGTGATCGTATATCCGCGGTCCGACGGATCCATGTCAACGAACAGGATCATGCCGTCGTAATCGTCTCCGTATCCGAAGCCGACATAATCGTAGAAATCGTCCGCGAAATCCTCCCAGACCTTACCGTCGCTGTTCGGACCCGTCAGAACGACGATATCCATCTGATAGTCCTTGCGGATGTGCTGGAGACGCTCCTCCATCGCTTCCTGCTGCGAGGCGGTCAGAAGGTTTGAATAGTCCTGCAGTCTCGATACCGATTCATTGTGGAACGGAACGAACTCGGACGCGGTCATCATGTCTCGGATGGCGGGACGAATGGAATGGGTATAATTGAGGCTGTGGCGGATCCGGTCGATCAGACCGCGGCAGCCGTCATAAACATTGCCGCTGCGGATGTAATAATCCGCGTAGTATTTGGCTTTCATGACCTCGAAACGGTCCGGGGCGGCGTCCGCCGTGCAGAAGGAAATGATTTCCGAATGGTCCTTCTCCTTCTCGTAAACATAGATCAAAGCCTGACGGTCCGCGCCGTATCCTGCGGGATACTTCGGATCGTCGTAATTCGATTCGGCAAATTCCGCAATCGATGCGCATCCGTTCTTCTCCACGGAACCGATGATATAAATCTGCAGATCGATCTTCACGTCGTCGATGAAATCAAAGAGCTCATCGCGAAGCGTTGCGCGCTCGTCATCGGAAAGCGAGCCCGTAACATCGATCATGCGGGAATAGTAATGATAGTTTCCGTCATCGGACATTAACGTCCCCGAAGACTCCCCGGTCGTATCGGCCGCTGCAGCCGCAACCCCGGTAAACAGAAGGAACATGACGGCTAACAGAACCAAAAAGCGTTTCGTTTTCATATGCCCCTCCTAACTTAAGAAAAATCCGATAATATAAGCCGCCGCCGTGATCAGGCCGATCCGGAGCCACTTCCATTTGCGATAAAGACCCTTCGAAAACGGCAGCTCGCCGACGATCTTACCGGTCTGGCCGTTCACCGCGTAGTTGTACATCTTGTCCTTATACTCGATGGCGAATACATAAATCGGGAACAGTGCGTACTGCACGTTCCGGTCAAACTGTCTCAGGTTCGAACTCTTGTGGGAAACCGAGGAGTACCCTTCCACCTGCGAGCGGAACTGGGCCTCGGTGCTGTTCCACATACGGAGCTTCGTTCTCTCCAGGTTGGCGTCCGCATCCACGTCGAAACGTTCCGCCAGATATCCGGACAGATATCCCGGCTCGAAATCGATCATCTTCGAATAATCGAACGGCTCCAGGGAATCCATCGTATTATCATCAAGACGCTTGCTTCCGTCCGCGGGAACTTCCCGGTACTTCACCTGGCCGGCAACGTCGATCTCGTAGTATTTGGTTTCCGTGTAATCGTAAGAGGCATCGCTCCAGTGGCGTACCCTGGTAGCGGTATAGTTCACCGAACCGTCCACGCCGGAGTCATACAGCCAGAAGGGCTCATAAACGCCCATGATGTCCTTGAACACCGGGTTATCCTTAAATTCCTTCGGAACGAAGTTCTTGGTTTTGACAAATGCGTTAAACAGTTCGCGCAACCGGTCGCGGTCAATCTCAAACGGGATGAGCTTGTTCGGACGGAGCATGCCGGTAAGGCTTTCCGAAACCAAAAGAACGTTGCCGCAATACGGGCATTTGGTGGCTGACGTAACGGCATCCGCAACGATTTCCGCGCCGCAGAATTTGCAGACATAGGATTTCGTTCCGGTCAGCACTTCCTCGTGCAGTTCCTCCTTGTATTCGTGCCAGTTATACCCTTCCTCGCCGTTCGCGGCGTCCTTGATCTCCTCTAAGAGGAAGGACCCGTCGCAGTACTCGCAGACGAAGCGTTTCATTTCGTTGTCATAGCGGAGCGGCATCGTACAGTTCGGGCACTTATAGGAAAGGTTCACCATATCCCGGTCCGTCCCCGCTCCTGCCGTGAACTGCGTCTGCTCGGGCTGCATGCCGTCATTCTGCAGAATCTCATTGCCGTTCTCATCAAATGATCTTTCAGACATTTCTGTTCTCCTTCCGTTGCAAACTCCCGGCCGCCCATACGGCCGTCCGCATGCCTGCGGTTACATATTCCCCATTAAAAAGTCTTTCATCACGCCGAAAAATTCCCGGAACAGATTCGTGGGCAGGTATTCCTTCTTCGACGGTGCCACAACTCCGGCCGCACCGGGAATCCCCTGCTTCTTCGCAATCGCCACCGCCCGGAATATGTGGAAGTTGTTCGTCAATATTCCGACTCTCTCCGTTCCTTCGGGAAGCAGTTTCTTACTGAACTGCATATTCTGTGTCGTATTGCCGGAGCGGTCCTCCTTCAGAATCCTTTCCGCAGCGATTCCGTGTTCCGTCAGGTAGCGGTACATGCCTTCCGCCTCCGTGAACGGTTCGTTCGGTCCCTGCCCGCCCGATACGATGCAGATTACATCCGGGTGCGCATTCAGATATTCCACGGCCTTGTCAAGCCGGTATCCGAGCACAAGACTCGGACGGTCTTCCTTCACCTGGGCGCCGAGGATGATCAGAACGTCCACCTCCGGCTCGGCATCTTTAAAATGCCTTATGATCAGTATCTCGACAAATGCCACAAGACACAACCCCAGAATCACGATCACGGAACACGCGATCCGTACCCATCCCGGCAGCCGTTTCCAGACCTGCAGCGGAACACATGCCGCAAACGCAAGAAACACGATGCCTCCGCAAAGCCAGATCCGGTAAAAATCCGAACCGGTTGCCGCCTGCCTGACGAACAGGCCATATCCGATACAGGTCACGGCAAGCAGTCCGTAAATCACAAGCCGGACCCAGCCGAATCCACTGATATGCATTCTCCTATCCTCCCTCTGTCCGATATGCTCCGTGCCGCGGCTTTTTCCCTGCGCCGCCGTCACGTTCATGTCGTTGCACACACAGAATTATTATAGCATAATACCCTGCCAAAAACAAGAATTCCTTGCCTTTTGAGGGAATGTCCGGGCGCCGTTTGAATCCGCTTTAAAATGCCCCTGAAAGGATTCCCCTCCCGGCTCCGGTCAAAATCGTACAAACCGTCGAATTTGACATTCTGATTGTCATTTTCCGTAAAAAACCGACTATATTTTCACCATCCGCACATGGTATATGCCCCTGCGCTCCGCGGGGTTTCTTTACACGGTTCCGCCGCTGTGCTACATTGAAACCAGAGAAACAGGAAAGGAGTACTGCTTATGAAATATTCTCTTTTACGTAAAATCCTCAGTTTATTGCTGATTATCCTTCTTTCTGTTTCCACGCTCGCCGGCTGCGGAGACAGCGATACGAAGAAAGGCAGCAGACGCACCCGGACCGAAGACGATGACGACGATTGGGACGATGATGCCGACTGGAAGACACCGACGCCGTCCAAGCCCGGCAAGCAGACGGATACCGGAAAGAAGTTCAACATCCGGCAGTCCGAAAACGCCAAGATCACTTACGAAAAATACGACAACGGCCTGTTTACGGCAGAGATTCCGAAGGGCTGGGTTGTGAATGTTCTCGAACTCTCCGACTACATTCACTATACGTTCCAGATATATGATCCGAACAACCCAAGCGTGCGAATCTTCTTCAACATGAAAACCGAAGGCTATTTCGCAACGAAGGCGGACCGGGACTTCTACGTATCCTGGTATCCGACGAGTGAACTGGCAAAGATGCCGGCGGTAGAACCGAACACCACCGAAGCGTTTTACAAAGTGTTCTGCGAGGCGATGGCCCCGAACAACACCGCGAACTTTAAGTTCATGCAGCTCAACAACTTTACGAAGGTTGCCTCCCTCGGAACCGATGCCCTTGGCGCGGAAACGATCCGGGCGACATTTACCGAAGGAAGCGGAAAGAAAATGGAAGGCATCTTCTACTGCGCGATCATGCCGGTATGGCTCTATTACATCACTCTTCTGAACGTTTACCAGGCGGTTTACATGGTTGCCCCCGAGAATGAGCTGAACAACTGGATTCCGGTGTTCGACCACACCCTCGGAAGCATCCGGTTCACCGATACCTTTATAAGGAACTACAACGACGAGGAAGCCTTCCAGGGACGTGCCACGGCACAGATCGGACAGATCTGCTCCCAGATGACCGACATCGTAATTTCCGGATGGGAAGCAAGAGAATCCGCTTACGACCGCATCTCCCAGAAGCAGAGCGACGCGACGCTTGGATATGAACGCGTCTATGATGTGGAAACCAACGAAATCTACGAGGCGCCTCTTGATTTCTTCGACTACTATAAAGGCGACCGTTATAAAACCGTAACCGACGATATGTATCTGCTTCCGATCGACGGCTACATTGACTGGAAGTAAAACCCGAAACGGGAGTTCCTCACTCCCTTTGAAGGATTCTTACCCGATATCTGTTTACTATCATTTCGTACCATCACCTTGGTACGGAATCTCCTCATATCCCCTTTCCCAAGAAAGAAGCGGGACTGCTCAGGCAGCCCCGCTTCGCTTTTGCTTTATTTCTTTTTGCTCTTCTGTTCCTTACCGGTATCTTTACATGCCTTGCAGAGGTCCTTAAGAAAACACTCCCCGCAGTGCGGATTCCGTGCCGGACAGATGCTCCGTCCGTGAGCGATGATCTGAATGTTCCACAAGATCCACTGCTCTTTCGGAAGGCATTTCATCAGGTCCCGCTCCACCTGTACCGGATCGTCCGATTTCGTTAATCCGAGTTTCTTCGAGATCCGCTTCACATGCGTATCGACAACAATGCTCGGCTCAAGGAAAATGTTCCCGCGGATCACATTGGCCGTCTTCCGCCCGACGCCCGGAAGCGTCACAAGCGTTTCGATGTCTGACGGAACCACTCCGCCGTATTGTTCCGCGATCACCTTCGAGCAGGCGATGATGTTCTTCGCCTTGTGATGGTAAAACCCTGTCGAGTGAATGAGTTCCTCCACATCGGAAAGCCCGGCGTTTCCGAGCGCTTCCGGGTTCGGATAACGTTCAAACAGTGCCGGCGTCACCATGTTGACCCGCGCGTCGGTACACTGGGCGCTTAAGATTGTCGCAACCAGCAGCTGCCATGCGTCCATATGGTGCAGATAACAGACCAGTTCCTCGGAATAGTATTCATTCAGCCTCTTACAGATTTCCTGTATGCGCTCTTTAGTTGTTAAGCCTCTGGTGTGCTCCATAACTCGTCTCGTCAAGAGGAAGGAACGTGTAACCGTTCTCCAGTCCCCACTTGATAATGTCCTCCACTGCGTTTACGCTGAATCCTTTAATGTCGTGCTGCAGTACAACGGCAGGCTTGCCCTTTAGGTACAGGATGCCGTTTATGACGTTTTTGTATACCTGCTCGGTGGAAATCGGCTGTGCCTCCGAATCGCCGGCAAGCACGTTCCAGTCAAAGTAATGCAGTCCCTTTTCCTCAACGTCCTTTGTTAACGTCGTCATAATGCCTTTGCAGTACTGTCTGCTGACGGCGTTCGAGCTGCCTCCGGGGAACCGAAGAAGCGTCGGTCTCTCGCCGGTCAGTTCGTAAATCCTGTCCTGCATCTTATAGAAGTTTTCGTAGAAGCCGTCTACGCTGGAATACAGTTTCTTATAATCATGCGTCCAGCCGTGCACCGCCACGGTATGCCCGCGCTTGTATTCCTCTTCGATCAGCCAGTCCAGTCCGTTATTGCATACGAAAAATGTGGCTTTCACGTTGTATTTGTCCAAAACATCGAGAAGCTTCGACGTATAGCCGCTTGGGCCGTCGTCAAAGGTCAGATAGATCACCTTGCCCTTTGCTTCCTCTTCCTCTCCGATGGGTTTCGAGCGCTCGATGATATGAATGATCCGGTTGGCCGTTCCGACGTTTCCGAAGGTATCGGTCGCGGAATACTCGATCACGTAATCGCCGATCGTCGTGGTGTCAACAGAGCCGCTCACAACGATCCGGTCCGTAATGTCCCCGTCGTAGTTGTCAACGGCGGTCGCGCCCGCATCCTCATACGGGTAGCGGCGCTCCTGGGTGATTTCCTGCTCGCCGAGCACCGTTATCTCGGGTGCGATCGGGTCGGAATAGATGATCTCCCGCACGGCTTCGGTCCGGTTTCCGGAGGAATCCGTTACCGAATAAACAATCCTGTCCTCGCTTACGTCACGGACCACGCGGTCCGTAATGTCCCCGTCATAGGCATCGGAAGCAGAGAATCCCTCCTCCGTATAGGTTCTGCCCGGAAGCGTAAAATACTCGGGCTGTGTATACAGTTCAATCACGGGCGGCACTTCATCGACAACGTTTACGGCAAATGTGACCGTCTTCTCTTCGCGGTACTTCTTCGCCTTTACCGTAATCTCATAGGTTCCGGTCTTCGAAGTATCTAGCGGGTTGTCAATCTCCGGCGTGAGTTCGAATTCACGTCCGTCATAGCGGCCCTTTGCAACCGCGCGGATCGTAACGGTCTCGTCCGTTCCGACGGCGATTTTCTCCTTGTCGCAGGTAATTTCGATATCCACAGTCGTCTTTCGGATATAGATGACCGTTCCGATGACGGCCCCGAGTACAAGGGCCCCGATCACCGTCAGCAAAATCCACTTTGTCTTACTCATATCACGCGTCACCTCAAAGAAAAAAGAACCGCAGCATCTCCTGCCGGAGCTTATCCGGCCGGGTCCGCCTGCGGTTCCGTTTTTTGAATTATAAAGCGGTGTAGCCTCCGTCAACCGGAAGGATCAGACCGTTTACGTAAGTGCTGTAACGGGAAGCCAGGAACAAAGTCGCCGTATCCAGTTCCCCCTCCTTGCCGTAACGGGCAAGCGGGATCATGGTCTTCGCATAGTTCTGGAAGAACTCGGAATCCAGCGTCTCCTTTGTAAGAGGCGTCTCAAAATAGCCGGGGCAGATCGAATTCACGGTAATGCCCTTCTCACCCCACTCGCAGGCAAGCGCTCTGGTGAGATTGATCAGTCCGCCCTTTGCTGCATGGTACGGGGAAGCAGGAGCAATCTTGTTTCCTACCATTCCGTACATGGAAGAAATATTAATAATCCGTCCGTATCCGGCAGGAAGCATTGCCTTGTTGGCGACCGCTCTCGCCATCTTAAAGGAACCGAACAGATCGATGTCCATCTCGTTCTGGAACTGCTCGTCGGTAATGGTTTCCGCAGGAGCTACGGCACCGGTTCCGGCGTTGTTCACCAAAATGTCAATGCGGCCGAATTTTTCCATAACCTCCGAAACCGAAGCCTCTACCCGCTCCGTATCGGTAATGTCGCAGGAAATGCCGATCGCCTTTACACCATACTTTGCGGAAATTTCCGCAGCTACCTCGTCCACCAGATTCTTACGTCTGGCAAGACATACAATGTTTGCGCCCTGGTTGGCCAGCGCATGAGCCATCTGCACGCCGAGACCGGTCGAACATCCGGTAACTATCGCGACCTGTCCGGTGAGATCAAAATAATTCATAACAGTACCTCCTTAGTACTACAGGAAAATGCATCTCGCGCCGCAGAAACTATCGGCGGCACAGGAAACAGGCACGCACGGATAAACCCGTGCAGGATGCCCACTACATTTTAGGTTTCGTAAGAAGTTTTGTCAATCGCATAACTTACTGAAAATGCGTAGCATTTTTCGCAAATTTCGGTCTTTCTGCCAAAGAAGTCACTCTACCGTAACGCTCTTGGCAAGGTTTCTCGGCTTATCCACGTCAAGACCATTCGAAACGCTCAGATAATAGCCTAACAGCTGCAGCGGTACGATCGCGGGCACGCCGATAAAATGCTCGTCAACCCGCGGTACATATACGGCGAAATTGACATTGTCCTCGACGTCGTATTTGCCGTAGGAAGTGAGTCCCATCAGGTACGCGCCGCGGCTCTTGCATTCCATCATGTTGCTGATGGTCTTTTCGTACAGATCGCTCTGGGTAAGGGCGCCGATCACAAGCGTTCCGTCCTCGATCAGCGATATCGTGCCGTGCTTCAGTTCTCCTGCCGCATAAGCCTCGGAGTGAATATAACTGATTTCCTTCATCTTGAGGGAGCCCTCAAGGCAGATCGCATAGTCGATTCCCCGTCCGATGAAGAAAATGTCACGTGCGTTTGCGTATTTGGCGGCAAACCACTGGATGCGTTCCTTGTCGGAAAGCGTGGCTTCGATCTTTCCGGGCAACGACAGCAGCTCACCGATATAGTAGCGGTACTGTTCCTCGTCGATCCGGCCGCGGGCTTTGGCAAATGCGACCGCAAGCAGGAACGAGCAGATCAGCTGGCAGGTATATGCCTTGGTCGTGGCAACGGAAATCTCCGGGCCGGCAAGGGTATACATGCAGTAATCCGCTTCTCTGGCGATGGAACTGCCGACAACGTTAACGATTGCGAGGGTTTCGGTGCCCTTCTCCTTCGCCATGCGGAGTGCCGCAAGGGAATCGGCCGTTTCGCCGGACTGCGAAATAATGATCACGAGCGAATTCGGAAGAATCCCGCTTTTACGGTAACGGAATTCCGAAGCCAGCTCCACGCGGACCGGAATGCCGACCAGTTCTTCAATGACATACTGGGCCTCCATCCCGACATGCCATGCCGAACCGCAGGCCGCGATGTAAATCTGGGAATAAGCCTTCATCTTCTCCTCGGTCAGGCCGACCTCGGAAAGGTCAATCTTCACGTTCTTTCCTTCACCGAAGACATACTTATGAAGCGTATCTTCGGAAACCTTCGGCTGCTCGTGGATCTCCTTGATCATGAAATGCTCGTAGCCGCCCTTTTCGGCTGCCTCGGCATCCCACTCGATATTCGTAACTTCCTTCTCGATGACGTCGCCGTCCAGATTGTAAAATACCGCCTTGCCGGCCGAAAGCTCCGCCATCTCAAGGTTGCCGATGTAATAAACCTGTCTCGTATGGTTTAAGATTGCCGGAACATCGGATGCAAGGAACGTCTCATGGTCGTTCTTACCGATGATCATCGGGGAATCTTTTCTGGCAACGAAAATCTTGTCCGGAATATCCTTAAACATTACGGCAAGCGCATAGGAACCGCGGACACGCACAATCGTCTTCGCAAGCGCGTCGATCGGGCCTACTTTGTATTTGCGGTAATAATAATCCACCAGTTTGATGAGAACCTCGGTGTCGGTCTGCGAATAGAACGCATAGCCGTGGCGCTCCAGCTTCGCCTTCAGTTCCTGATAGTTCTCGATGATTCCGTTGTGCACGCCGACAACGAGCGACTCGACACGGCCGGAGCCCGACCCCGTACAGTTACCCGAAACATGCGGATGCGCATTCGTTTTGCTCGGGGCCCCGTGGGTTGCCCATCTCGTGTGTCCGATTCCGCATGTACCCGCAACGGCTTTGCCGCCGTCCGTACGCTCGACAAGGTTCTGCAGACGGCCGATCGTTTTCACGACTTCGGCATCCTCCGAACCGTTTCTAACGGCAATACCGGCAGAGTCATATCCTCTGTATTCCAGTTTTTCAAGACCTTCCAAAAGCACAGGTCCTGCCTGCTGTGTTCCTACATATCCGACGATTCCGCACATATGCCAATCTCCTTATCCCCGTATCTTTTTTATATTCTCCGATTGTGTACGGGGCATTTCCATCCCGCGCTGCTTTTTATAATACCAGTCCCTTATCCTCTGCGGCACCGATGATCAGATTCATGCACTGTACCGCTGCTCCGGACGCGCCTTTTCCGAGATTATCGAATCTCGTGGCAACGACGATACGCTCCTCATTGCCGGTAACCAGAATTTCCATTCCGTCCCAGCCCGCGCGTGCGTCCGAGAAAATTGCGCCGCCGGCTTCCGCCTCAGCTCCGAAAGGCAGCACTTTGATAAACTTTTCCCCTGCATAGTATTCCGCAAAGAAATCGCGCAGCTGCTCAGGCGTCATCTTCTTTAAAAGACGGTTTGCAAAAAGCGGTACCTGAACAACCATTCCCACCGGGTAGTTGGTCGTCATCGGGCAGAACAACGGTTCCGCATCAAGCCCGGTAATCACCTTCATCTCCGGAAGATGTTTGTGCGACTGGCCCCATGCATACATTCTTGCCGAGTCGTATTTCTTATCGCGTCCTTCCTCTTCGTACGCGGCAATCAGCTTCTTTCCGCCGCCGCTGTAACCGGAAACCGCGAAGACGGAAACCGGATAATCCTTCGGAAGAATGCCCTCACGCACAAGCGGATAAGCGATTCCGACGAACCCGGACGCATAGCAGCCGGGGACGGCAATTCGCTTTCCGGTCCGGATTGCCTCGCGGTGTTCCCTCGAAAGTTCCGGGAATCCGTAAGCCCAGCCCGGTGCGGTCCGGTGTGCGGTAGACGCATCGATAATTGTCACATGGGGATTCGTACAAAGCTCTGCCGCTTCAATTGCCGCCGCATCCGGCAGACACAGAAACGTAATATCCGAGCTGTTGATCATCCTTGCACGTTCGGCAGGATCCTTTCGAAGTTCGGGATTGATCTTAAGGATGGTAATGTCATCCCGGTTCTCAAATCTCTCAAAGATCCGAAGCCCCGTCGTTCCTTCGCTTCCGTCAATGTATACTTTAATCTTCTCCATGTCAGTACCTTCTTTCCTGCCGAAAAATAATCTACGGTGGAAAGTATACCGCTTTCCACCGTATTTGTAAAGTCAGACACACCCGAAACAGGCATTTAACCTATCCGCGGAGAGGTCTTATCGTATCAAAGAAATCCGCACATTCCTTCGCCTTTGTCTCCGAAGCAACCGAAGCACGGTAATTCTGCTTCAGAACGTCCCGGATGATCGGACCGAATGCGCGCAGCTGCTCGTTCGTCACGGAAAGCACTTCCGTACGCTCCTTCTGCACATGCTCCGCCGTCGTTCCCGTGTAGAACCGGTTCAGCGCCGTGTACATTCTCTTCTGAGGCGTATAGGGCATATCCATGTTGGAAACCGTACCGATAATGAATTTCGTGATGTCGCGCTCGCTCAGATCAAGCTGCTCCGTATACTCCGCGGCCTCTTCGAATATCTTGTAGGATTCCTTCAGGTGCGGATCCCGGAACGTTACAAACGAGAGGGTTCCGGCCATATCGTTGAAACTGATCCACGTTCCGTATGCTCCTCCGAGGACACGGATCTTGTTCCACAGAAAATCCCATGACATAATCGTGCCCATTACCCGGAACACACCGCTGTAACTGTAGCCGGCATCGAAGAAGCTTCCGGCTGCCGCATTGAACTGAACGGCGCCGGGATGCGTCAGCATCTCATTGTTCTTCGACAGCTTGTATCCGCCCCGGTGAGGAGCCTTTGCCACGTCCTTAAGCGGATCCTCTGCGGGTACTTCCGCAAGGCCTGCGGCAAATGCCTCGAAGGCCGGAAGCGCCTGTGCATAGCCGTTACCATCCGAGGAAATGCCAAAGGAAAGACGGCTCTTACGGAGTATATGTCTGCGGACGTTCTCCATATGTGAGACAATCTCCTCCTTCAGACTGTCGAAGTTATCAATCCATCGGCGCAGACAGGCGTAATAACCTTCCCCGTTGATAAGATAGTTGAACCGGCTTAAGGGGCTGAACTGCATCAACGCAATCGTTTCGGCCGTATTATGGCCGTTTGATACGAGATTGTCCGGCAGATAAACAGCCTGCTCCGACATCAGCTGTAAAAGACGCTTCGTGTCCGTGAACTTCGTGCGCCACAAGGCTTCCCATAAAAGTTCCAGACCCTTGGCCGCATTGCCGTCCGGCACGTTAAGACCGGAGGTTAAGAAGGCTTTGATCTCGCCTTTCTCACCGCGTACGGCCGTCGCTTCCGCGAACTCATGCATGCTGCCCGTATAGGTATTGATCTCGTTCTGGAATTCCGGATAGGTGTAGTTCTCCGTATCCATCTCGTTCAGTACGGCTGCGTACAGTTTTAAGTACGGAAGCTCCTCTTCCGGAAGGTCGGTCACTTCGAATCTCACCTGAATATACGTGATGCCGCCGGTTGCGTTATCCACATGGATCAAAGGCACACTGTCCGCCACGGTCTCCACCGTATAATCAAGCGGAAGCGGCTTCTCATCGATATCCTCTCTTGAAAGAAGCGGGATGCATGCGAGTTCCTCCGGGGTCTCGGTGCGGCTCTGGAATTCCTTCAGGGCAGCCGTTTTCGAAACCATTTCGGCAATCTCCGCTTCGCTCATCGAAGCCTTCTTCGCGGCAAGCTTTTCGCGAAGCGCCTGATCCTTCTTCGTTCCGAGTCCTTTCTCCGGTTTTACGATCACGAGCGCCGTATGGTCCGAATCGAGAGCTTCCTGAAGAAGCTGCTCAAAATATCCGGTCTCCAGTTCCTTACGGAGTTCCCCGAAAACGTCGCCGGAATCTAGCGGGTCAAATGCCTTGCTCTCATCGTAAAGCATCACGGAAAGCGAGTTCATCAGATAATCCAGTCCGCGAAGCTCCCCTCCGAAGTTATTGATGCGGTAATTGATCTCATTCCGGTTAAGAAGCGCTGCGGCAGCCTTCTTATCGATTCCGTTTTTGATTATTTCGGCAATCGACTCGCGGATGATCGAAAGGAACTGTTCCGCCTGCTCCGGCTCCGCTTCATTGGCCGCGATCGTAAGAATCGGCTGACGCACGCTCGTGTTCACGTATGCGGATGCGTCGCTGCCGATTCCGGCATCGATCAGGGCCTTCTTAACCGGTGCGCCGGGCATATTGAAAAGAAGCGAGGTAAGGATCTCCCATGCAGCCCCCTTCTTCACGTCAACGCCGTCGAAAGCGCGGGCCGCATACTCCAGATACGTCCGCTTGGTTTCATTTTCCTCTTCCCCAATCGGGTAAACCTTCTCCACGCGGCGGAATCCGAGCGGCTTCTGAAGCTTTATTTCGGAATCCACCGGAATGATGTCATATGCCGAAAGATAATCGCGGTCCAGATAGGTAAGCATCTCTCCCATATCGGCATTGCCATACAGGAAGATGTAGCTGTTGGCCGGCGAATAGTACGTCCGGTGGAATTCGAGAAACTCCTCGTAGCTGAGTTCCGGGATCACATCCGGGTCACCGCCCGAATCCGAACCGTAGGTGGTATCCGGGAACATTGCTTCCATGATTGCCCGGTATGCAGTACGGTCGGGATTCGAATAAGAACCCTTCATCTCGCTGTATACGACACCATTGATGCCAAGGTCCGCCTCCGGACTCTCGAGTTCATAGTGCCAGCCTTCCTGCAGGAAGATCTCCTTCCGCTCGGCGATCAGCGGATGCATTGCCACATCCATATAAACGTCGACAAGGTTTTTGAAATCCTTATCATTGCAGCTTCCGACCGGATAGCAGGTCCAGTCGGATCCGGTAAATGCGTTGATGAACGTCTTTAAGGAACTCTTGGCCATCTCGGGCAGCAGTTCCTTTACCGGATACTTTTTCGATCCGCACAGTACCGAATGCTCCAGAATATGCGGAACACCGGTGCTGTTCATCGGCGTCGTGCGGAACCCGATCGCGAAAATCTTGTTCGGGTCGTCATTGGAAAGAAGGATGATCCGCGCGCCGCTCTTTGTGTGGCGCATCACGAGTCCTTCCGCGTTGATGTCCTTAAGGAAACGGTAATCTTTCCGTTCATACCCCTCACACGTAAAATTCTTTAATTCAGTCATTCAATGTCCTCCATTTTGGTTTCCTTTTATGCAATCGCACTTCTCAGTCTTCTTCCCTGCGGCTCATCTTCTCCATCTGATGATGCCATTTGGAAATCTGCTTCTTCAGTGCGTAATTGCTGCGGTTTTCGCGGCTCAGGTCCTTGTAAAGGCTGTAGCGCTGCTCGGAAAGCGTTCCGTCTGCGAGCGCCGCTTTGATCGCGCAGCCGGGTTCCGTAAGGTGCCTGCAGTCGCTGAAGCGGCACCTGCTTTCGAGCTCTAAGATATCGGAAAATGTGTCGTCCAACCCTTCCTGCACCGACGCCATTCCGATTTCGCGCATTCCTGGCGTATCGATGATCGAAACACCGTTTTTGAGGGTGATCAGCTGTCTTCTCGTCGTCGTGTGGCGCCCCTCTCCGTCCGACTCGCGGATGGCGGAAGTCTTCATCACTTCCTCGCCTGCAAGTGCGTTTAAAAGGGTGGACTTACCGGCACCGGACGACCCGAGGAAACAGACCGTAACGCCGGGCTTAAAGTATTCTTCGAGTTCTTCAAGACCGATCCCGTAAAGTGCCGAGATTGCATGGACGCGGATCTTTTCGGAAATCGTCTCCACCTCGGTTACATATCTCCCGACATTCCGGCAAAGGTCGCTTTTGGTAAGCACGGCAACCGGAGTCGCCCCGCCTGAAAGAGCGACGCTTGCGTACCTGGCGATACGGTTGTAGCTGTAATCTTCGTTTAACGACGTCACGATGAAGACGTAATCCGTATTGGCTGCCATGAACTGCATCACGGCCGTCTTCGCCTGGTCCGGACGCTTCAGTAAACTCGTCCGTTCGCATACCGACTTGATCAGCGATTCACCGGCAGGGTTATAGACAAATATAACATAATCTCCTACAACAGGCAACTCTTCCGGCTCTTTATTATAAAAATTTCCTTTGAGTTTCGCCTGCAGTTCCTCTCCGAAATACTGAATCTTATAACTGCTCTTTCCGGCTTCCGAGATCCGTCCGAGACGCAGCTTGTGAAGCGGCTGCGCTGCAAGCTTCATCGGTTTCATGTACGGGAAACTTTGATTGAACTCAGCAATCTCCGCTTCGTCCTCACAGGTTTCAAATACCGGTCCTTCGGCGTAGATTCCGTGAATATCTTCAAAGCCTTCGTTGAGAGGCAGTGCCATGAACGCATCCGAATTTCCGAACGCGTTATGGTGAATGTCAAACCGGTCGCATGTGACAAATCCGAAGCGCGGGTAGTATTCCGGCTCTCCGCACATCACGATGCCCTTAAACCCGGCCTCTTTAATAAGCGGAATTACCGCTTCCATCAGCTTTGTCCCGATGCCGCGGTAACAAAGCGCCGGCTCCACCGCCACCGGCCCGATCGTGACGACTTCGTACCTCTTCTCCCCGTCGGTCACATTGGCCCGCGACGTGAATACGCAGCCGACGATCCGCCCGTCCAGTTCGGCTACAAGGCTGCATTCCGGCACATACTCCGGTGCTTCCCTAAGCTTATGAACGAGCAAGTGCTCATTGCATCCGGGCCGGTACATGTTGAAGAAGGCCCGCATGACCATGAGTTCCGTGTTGTGATAATCTTCTTTGGTTTCTTTTCTGATAATGATGTTCAATGTTGTTCTCCGTTTCGTCATGTGATTTGGGTTTCTAAGCTCTTTTGAGCCTGAATCGGGTACATACGGGCGGAGACCTCAGAACAGAGAGTGCGGCAACGTGGGATTATTGCCGTGGGTAGAATGGCGGAACGCCGAAACAGGATTTCTGCGATTTTCGGGCATAAAAAGGCCGTGACATAACGCCACGGCCGCTAAATCCTGATTGAATTCATTCCATCAAAAGAAGCATACCGAGGTCTTCCTACCGTATTCGTTTACAAGCTCAATTGTTGCGAACATATAAAAGTACCTCGCTTTCTTCGTTGATACCGTGATTCTATCAAAAAAACCGCAATTCGTCAAGTCCTTCCGGGTTCTGCACGTTTCCGCGCATATTCCGCCGCCAAAGGACATACGCCTCTGCGCTTTTCCACACAGGCAGATCTTACTCGATATTATACATAACCCGCTTTTCCATGCTCAGCTTCGCCCCGGGGAACTGTCTTTCGGCCTCAAGCAGAAGTTCCTGATAATTCTTGTAGCGGATGGACCACATTTTCCCTCCGAACCGTGCGACAAAGGTTTTCTGCTTCGGAAGCCATACCCGGGCGTACTGCACCTCTGCCAGCTGGCCGAAACTCTCCGCGCTCAGAAGCCATACGGAAGAGCCGTCACTGATCGCGATGAAGTTCTCGTCCTCGGTCATGGTGGAAATCTTCTCTGATGCGTCAAAGCTGATCAGACACTGTCCGTTCGTAATATCATAAACCTTAACGCGGTGATCGTCCCCCTCCATCAGAAGGTGTTTGGAATCCTTTGTAAAGCCAAGGAAACAGATATGATTCGTCTGCAGCGAAAACGATAAAACCGTATTTCCGGACGGAATTTCAAAAAGCCGCACCATTCCGTCTTCGCATGCCAAGGCCGCATATTGCCCGCTGTAATCCGCCACCAGATACGGCTTTCCGCCGGTGAACGAAAGGCACGTAAGGGCCGAGTCGGCCGCTTCCGTTTCCGCCCCTGTTTTAAGATCCACGATTAACGTGGCCGCGCCGCTCCGCGCGATGATCGCATAACGGTTATCTCCACTGACCGTAAAGGCGGAAGCCGTCCTCTGTTCCGCGTTTTGGTAAACAGCCTTTCCTTCATTCAGATCGATTACCGCAAATCCGCGAAGCTGTTCCCCGATTACCAGATAACGTCCGTCGTGGGACAGATTACCGCTTCGGATGTTCATGGGCAATCCGAGGTCCTCCGTGGTAAGTTCCTTCACGCTCCCTTTAAGCGGGTCGGTAATCCTTATCAGGTCGGGACGGACCGATACAAACGAATTCCCGTTAAATCCGAACGCAAAAACGCTTCCCTGCCCCTCCTCCTTATAAAGGAACTCCCCGTTCGGGTCATAGAAATCCAGTTCCGTGACCTTGCTGCGGTTATGAAGCACATAATAATCCGAGGCAGGCGACACTGCAATACCCATCACATCATAGGGAATTTCGGGATATTCCGTAAGATCCGACGCCTTTAAGGCCCGCATCAGGACAACGCCTTCGTAATTCGGAATCTGAACGGAGATTCCCCCGTTCAGCACTTCCATCCTTTCGATGTAAAGCCCCGTAAATTCCGAACTCTGGGAACTGATCTTTCCTTCCGTAATGCTGACAGCAACAATATCGCCGTTCCGGCAGCTGACA
This sequence comes from uncultured Lachnoclostridium sp., assembly GCA_946402335.1. Classification (GTDB taxonomy): domain Bacteria; phylum Bacillota; class Clostridia; order Lachnospirales; family Lachnospiraceae; genus ISDg. The sequence goes on along the minus strand of CAMIWE010000002.1, from coordinate 14,743 downwards.
AATGCGACCGGTGAGTTTTCGAGCACATACAGATCCACCGCCGAATCGGTCAGTGTCGCATGAGAGATCTGCTCCCCGGTTGCCTCATTATAGGTAAACACATGCCCTTCAGCCGCAATAACGATCATCCCGCCGTACTCCTCGTAGGCCTCCGACGCCATGGAAACACTGAAATCCATATCCCAGTCGGTACAGGGAACATCCACATCGTATAATTTCTTTCCGTCTGCAATCTGACAGACTTCCAGCTTCACCTTTTCGAGTCTCGTATAGAAGAAATCGGCTCTCGTGCCTGCCACCGCAACACAGCCTCCGTCCGTAACGGTCCACTCTAATATGTATTCCTCCGAAACGGGGATGGTATTTGCGGCTCCGGAGGACACATTTACCGTAAAGATGCCGGACTGGCGGATCAGGTCATTCGAATATGCGACTACCGCATACTGCCCGTCTCTTGAAAAGTCGCAGCCGGAAACCGATCTGCCGGTCTCCCCGAAGGGATTTTCCGAGCAAACGGAAAGGTCGTCCGGGGATATGATTCGTACTGCCTCCGTGCTGACACAGCAGATCAGGTTGTATTTTTCGGAATACGAACAGGCATTGATCTGCTTCTCGAACATCAGACGGGCCGTTTCCGCTCCGTTAAAATCATAACGGACCAGGCTCTTTTCATATGCGACATAAAGGCCTTTCTCCCCCGCAAGCGCATAGACGACCCTCTGCGCGTTGCCGTTCACGTTTACCGCGGGAATCTTTAAAAGCCGTTCGCCGCTCTCGCAATTCCAGACATAAACAATCTGGCCTTCATCCACCACGGTAAGATACTTCGCGGTCCGGTCGGAAACCATTTGGGTAACAACATTATCGTGGGGAAGGATCCGGTCGAAATCCAGTTCCATGTCGCAGTCATAGGCATGAAGTGCCGAACCGAGGGCATATTCCGCCTCGGCCACATAAGGCCGGTCGCTGTCGGCAGAAGGAAGCCCCTCCACCGCGATCAGAACCGCATCCTGGCGGTTTCCGTTTTGCAGCTGTAACATGGCCTCTTCCGCATAGAACCGGGCCTGGTTGATCTGCTTCTCGCGGTATTCCGCAAGAATCCGGTCGGCGAGAACGGTTTTCTCGTCCGCAAGTTTCGTCTTTTCGGACGCCAGTCTTGTCATCTCACCCGCAAGCATGGTCTTCTCGTCTGCCAGTTCGGCCTTCTCATCGGCCAGTTTCTTCATATTCTTCGCCACACGGGCGTTATAAACACCGAAGGCGGCGCCTGCTACCGCGATAACTCCTGCTGCCATTGCCGCAATCATCAGATTTCTCTTTAAGATCCGTTCACGGTGCCGCTGCCGCAGATCGTCATAGGTACATCCTAAAATCGGTGCCGCAAGGCGCAGCAGCTCGGTCTTAAACTTTTTATTCCGCTCAGCTGCCGTCGCACCCCGCACGTCTGCTGCCAGAGGCTCCACGGCATTCCCGTTTTCATCGGTTAAAAGCATCTGCGGAAAGCTCTGCTCCGGCTCTCCGTCCACCAAAACCGCCAGAACATGCTGCCGGTCATGCATTGAGACAAATGTCTCGATCTCCTTTGCCACCCAGTAGGAGCCGGGGGTATCCGGCGAACAGATGACGATCAGGTATTCCGATTCCCGAATGGCTTTTGCGATGTTGTCGTTCAGGTCGCTTCCGATCGGAAGCTCCTCCTGGTCGCGGAACACTCTGCGGATTTTCTTCTTGCCGGTCTTCTTCTGAACCGCTCCGGGTACCCGGAAGGTTTCCAGTCCGGAATGAACTTTCTTTGCAAACTCCATATCAAGCGGAGTATGCCGGTAACTGATAAAGGCATCGTAAATCATAAACTAATCTCCACATTTCTCGTAAGTCTTCGAAAAAATGCCACCCTCTATAACATAAACGTCCGAAGTATCGTCCACGCGCACGGCCAGGTAGTCGCCGCTCTTTCCGAGGTAGTATTTGTCCGGGTCCCAGGCCGTAAACACCTTGACCCTGCCGGAAACCGGCTTTGCATAGATTCCCTCTCCTCCGATCGAAATGCAGCTCTTCGCATACGGCAGCAGCGGAATCCGCTCACCGGTCTCATTGTCGATTACATTGGGCCGGTACTCTCCCGGGTATACATATTCCTCGTCGGAAACCTGATAGGACCGTTCGAATTTGTCCCTGCGGATCGGATAGATCTCCCCGTTTACATTCAAAATGATATACAGGTCATCCGAAACGGTTACATCCACGTCTCCCTCGAGCGTCCGGATCGTAACGGTCCGCCCGGGCCCGGCAAAATCCGCTGCCTGCACGTAACCGACATGAAAGCGTTTCTTACGGTATCGGGCAAATTCGGAAAGGTCCGCCCGGTACTGCCCCGCCTCCAGAATGACGGATGTGTCAAAATAGGTGTTCATCTTAGACTTGACAAACTCCGTAACCGCATCCTTTTCATACCGGACGCCGGCTTTCACAAGAAGATCCTTTTTCAAAAAACCGCCGGCCTTCACAAGATGTCCCCCTCCGCCGCCGAGATTCTCGGCAAGGTAGGATGCCAGCTCACAGGCCTTCACTTCCTTCACACAACTGCGGACGGAATACTTGATTCCGGGCGGAAGAATGTTATAAACCACGCAGGTATCGACGCCTTCCACCTCAAGAAACATATCGCTGATAATCCCGAGAATGTTGGAGTCACAAGGCCCTGCTTCCACTATGCCGTAGCACCGCTTTTCGTCCACGATCGTATTTTTCAGGGCTTCCCCGGCAATCCGAAGTTCTTCGATGGACAGATTGGAATTCCGAAACAGCGTGATCAGCGTCTTCTGAAATCCTGCCGTATCCCGAAGGTCGCGGTCACTCGGGTGCGAAATCTCCGAGAAATCCCCGGTATCCGTCATGAGGCCGTAATACAGCGCCGTTGCCAGATTCCGGTCTGTGTTGATATCGATTCCCTCTTCCCGGAACATTTCATACAAAACCGTGGAACAGGACCCGTAATTGCTTCTGACCTCATGCATCGCGGGGAGTTCGGCCGACACCTGATGATGATCGATTACGGCCACTTCCTTCGCGGCAAACCCGGTAACGTTGCTCTCCCCGTACTGACAGTCCACCGTAACTAAAAGTTCCGGTTCCGAAAGCGTCTCCACGTGCTCGCAATTGATTCCGAGATTCTCGTCCATCAGCACCAGATTGCTTTTCGTGATCGCATTGGGCCCGCCGTACACAAAGCGCGCCGCAATTCCTTTCCGCTCCAGATACCACCGAAGCGCAAAGCCGCTTGCCAGGGCATCTGCGTCCGGATTGTCATGGCACTGTATGACAATGTCTTTGTACTTACACAAATCCGACAGTTGAAAAGACATAAATACCTCCACAGTATCTTATCGTTTTTTATACCACCCGGGAATCACTCGGTGAAAATCATCAAAATCGGCAAATGCCCTCTTCGCGCGCTCCACCATTCCGTCGACATCGCTTTGTCCGAAGGGTTCTGCCCATTTGATGGAGAACAGGGATGCCTGGGCAACATAGACCGCATTGGCCATCCAGAAATCCATCGGTACGGAATCGTCAAAATAGGCATCAATCTGGCCGATGCAATACGGAATGCTGATTTCCGTTCCGAAGCTTTCCAGCTTGTAAAACTCCTCGAACGGGTCTCCGACTTCCCAGCGGTTAAAATCAATGACGCCGATGGAAGAATCGTTCCTGTAAATCAGGTTCCCCGGGTGAAAATCACCATGCATATATACAGGCGGCTGTTTCCAGATTTGATCGATATTCTCCTTCACGTACCGGATTGCCGTTTCGTCATTCGGGATACGAAGGTTTGATTCCTCATATCTTGCCAGCTGGGCCAGTTTTTTTACTTTCTTCGTGGTGTTCGGAATATCCTCACGGTCCAACGGGACCCCGTGGATTTTCCGTAAAATGAGCCCGGCCTCCCGGCCGAGTTTATACTGTTCCTCTTCCGAAAGCTTGGGAAGCACGGTTTCCAGATCCGTCCCGTCAACCCAGCGTAAAAGCATATAAACACTTTTCTGATCGTTGCACACGCCGAACGCAACCGGCGAAGACATCGGAAATCCAAGTTCCGCATACTTTTCGATGATTTCGTACTCTTTCTTTTTGTCTGCGAATTGATCGATGTCTGCAATCCGAAGAAGCAAATGCTCTTTGGAAAAGGTTTGCACATAGTATTTTTCGTCAGACGACCATCCTTTTTTTACCGGTTTTACAAGTTCCCAGTTTTCGCTTTCTTTGATGTCTGAAAACATCTTCTACTCCCCCCTTATCCGTTTACTCCGGCCACTCATCCGTCTATGAATGCTTTGTACAGCTCCGGTTCCTGTTCCATAATCCCTTACCTCGCAATCGATTTCTCCCGAATAACACTTCTTACGGCTCCTGCTATTCTTACACTCCCGATGCATCCTCATGCATCTTCTCCGTCAGATCATGCAGGCTCTTGTCATGCTGCGCCTGCGATATGGCTCCCTTTTCAAGGAACTGCTGAAGCAAAGCCTTCTGCCGCAAATACAACTCGTGATTCTTCTGCTCATGGGTCAATGATGACCACTTTTCATCTTCAATGGAAACGTCCATTTTCCCTCCTGAAAATCGAATGAATTAATTCTCTTCGGAATTAACGGGTTTTATCCGACACCGGCTTTCCGGCAAATGAAAAGTTTATAGAATAACTTCCACATCACTGACAGCGCATTCAGCGTATATGCATCTGTTCCAGTTTTTTATAACCCATTCCGTGCTTACGCTCCTTGAATTCTCATACTGTGCCTCAAGCGGAAGTACATATTCAATATGACCGGCGCAATATCCTGAGACACAATATAAAGCAAAGGGAAGGCAATCGTCATCATGGTGCGGATAATTGCAAAGCATAAAATCAACATGATCTTCGCAGAACGGGTACTTCCCTTTAAATCGAAAAACAGTACCTCTGCATAATACCGGCTCTGTACAATCTATTAATTTCATATCTGTTTCCTTTCTTCAAAACGTTAAAACCCGATTCGTCATGTAATTTTCCAAAGGAGATGTTTGCGATTGTTATTCAGTCTTCCGATTTCCCTCAGAAAATCCGCCTGCTTCTTTAAATCAGGGCAGATCAACTCATCGTCCCTGCAATATTCTCTGTATCCGTGCTTTACATAAAACCGCCTGCTCCATTCCGCCCAATCCAAACAGTTCAGCGTCAACAAGGAAAAACCTCTTTCCTTTGCCCTGCTTTCCACGCTATGAAGCAACTCGCTTCCGATGTCCCGACGCTGTTTCTGCCCGGAAACGAACAGCATTTTCACATGATAGGCACAGGGGCCGAATTCCGTTCCGGCGGTCATTCCGACCAAGCTGCCGTTATCCTCCGCGACCAGGACATCACTTTGCCCGGAATTCAGCAAAGTCTCCAGCTCTTCTTTAGAATACGACGGAACGACGATTCCGCGAATAGATTCTGAATACGGCGCATACGAATCTTCTACCAATCGAAGAATTCCGGGAATATCTTCTTTTTTGCATTGTCTGATAAGCATCTGGTCTCCGTCCCTTTTCCGCAATCATCCAACTCAGACTGTTCTGCAGAAATCCCTGATTTCCGGTTTTCTCTTTTCTACATCTTCCTTGTACTCAATCGATGTGAGTCCCAGATGACCGTCGCAGGCAATATGAAGATGACCGTAAAAGTGCTCTATGCTTTGAATGATCCGGTCACATTCATGCATGCCCGGACCGGTTCTTAAGGCAATGGCAAAGCCTCGTTTCCCTTCCCGTATTACTGCATGCGGTTCATGGGTATCACACCACGGGGTACATCTGTCGATAAATGCCTTGAATTGACCGGGGATGTCTGCCCAATATGACGGAGCAACCGAAACAACTACATCCGCCTCGTCAATTTTCTTCATAATCCGGCTGACATCATCGTCCATAACGCAGCGGGCCGTTCTGTGACAGGTACGACAACCCCTGCAGTAATCGAACTTGTAATCATCGATACAGATACATTTGGTATCATACCGTTCTGCGAGTTCCCCTTCAACAATCCTGACAATTTCGGCTGTCGCACCGGTTTTGACCGGGCTGCAATTGATAATCAATGTTTTCAATAATCCATCCTCTTTCGCAACGTGTTATAAGAATCCGGGCTCCATTCGCTTTTCGGGTCAATCAAGGTAAAAGAATTATTGCGAGGATAAGAGCCAACAGGGCAACAGCAATATATATGAATAGAAATATTCCCCGTTACACCGTAACGATCTTGATCAGATTGGTGTTTCCGGACAAGCCGTTTATCATGCCTCCGGTAACAACGATATTATCGTCCTTCTGCAGTTTCATGATATCGGTCGTAGTCTTCTGTGCAAAGTAAAACAGCACATCCGTCGAATCAAAAGTTTCACAAAGCACCGGCGTAACGCCCCAGGAAAGGGAAAGTCTCCGGTAGCTCTTCTCATTGGTCGTAATGCCGATGATATCGACCGGACACCGGAACCGCGAAACCATTCGCACGGTAATTCCGGAAAGAGAACATACGGCAATCGCCTTTGCGTGAACGTCAATCGCCATGCCGCAAACCGCATGTGAGATACAGTCCACGGTGTTCTTCATCTCAAAGGAATAGTTGTGGAACCGCTTATCGTAATGGATCGAAGCCTCGGTCGCTTCCGCTATCGATGCCATCATCTTAACCGTCTGCTCGGGATACTTACCGGCTGCGGTTTCGCCGGAAAGCATTACCGCCGAAGTACCGTCATAAACCGCATTGGCCACATCCGAAACCTCCGCTCGGGTAGGTCTCGGCGAGTTGATCATGGATTCAAGCATTTCCGTTGCCGTAATGACACGCTTACCAAGCAGTCTGCATTTGGTGATCAGGCTCTTCTGTACCGCAGGGAGCTTCTCCGGAGCAATCTCCACGCCCATGTCTCCGCGGCCGATCATAATCCCCGAGCACAATTCGCAGATTTCTTCAATGTTGTCGATACCGGGCTGATTTTCAATCTTCGCGATCAGCTCAATATCCGGCGAACCGTGCTCCGTAAGAAATGCCCGGACCGCGCGCAGATCATCCGCTTTTGAGACAAATGAGCAGGCTATGAAGTCCACTTCATTCTCGATTCCGAATAAAATATCCGCTTTATCCTGTTCGCTCAGGTACTCGGTACTCATAACCTTTCCCGGGAAATTCATGCTCTTCCGGTCGGACAGAACACCGTCCGTAAGCGTCTCACAGACAACATCATCACCGGCGATTTCACGAACGACGAAATCCATAAGACCGTTGCAGACAAGAATGTGATCGCCGGGCTTTACATCACCCGAGAGCCCTTCAAAATTTACATAAACACATTCCCGGTTTCCCACACCGTTACCGGATCGGAACGTAAAGCGGTCACCGGCCTTCAGGCTCACTTTTCCGCCCTCGAAAGTCCGGATACGGAATTCCGGTCCCTTGGTATCCAGTAAAACGGCAATCGGCAGATGCAGCCTGCTGCTGACCTCACGAATCGTATCGATGCGTTTTTTGTGTTCTTCATGCGACCCGTGGGAGAAGTTCAGTCTCGCGACATTCATTCCGGCAAGACACAGTTTTTCAATCATTTCCGGACTCTCACTGGCCGGTCCGATGGTACAAACAATTTTCGTTTTTCTCATTTCCGGTTTCCTTTCTCATTTCAAATCAAGCAACTTTCGTATGAGCGCTTATGTTCCCCGTCCGGATCGTAGAATTGATTCAGGTTTTTCGTTTCAAAACCCGGATCCTTAACATTTTTTATGATGATGTCCCGCATGTACCCCTCCGTCAGAAATTGGCTCCGTTCCAGCCCCAGTCCGCCAACGGATGATACGTCACGTAAACCGCACTGCCCGGAATCCCGAGTTTTTCAGAAAGCATGCTGCAGATCTGTCCCGTCAGCTTGCTGTAGTCCTCCGAAGGAGCGTTGCCGAGCAGAGAAACCTCCACATAAGCGCCCTTCTCCAGTTTCTTACCTCCAAACCAGAGATCATAGCCGTCCTGAATTCCGACCATCAGATAAGCTTCTCCCTTGTGAAGCGTTGCGATCAATCTACCGAACTCACTCTTGAGTTCCTCCTTCTTCGTATCATCCACCTTTAAGGTGAATTTTGCATCAATCATCGGCATAACAGTATTCTCCTTTCCCGTTTGTACGGTCCTGTAAGATTTGTATTCATTTCATGATTGCTTCGGCAATCTGCTGCCCCCTGTCGTCACAAAAGCCGTCATTGTTTTTTCTTGATGATCTTCCCGCGTTTTCCCTCGATAAAGCAGACTTCCGGATGCGCCGGATTGTACTGCACTTCCACTTCCAGCGGGAATACGTTATAAGACTGCTCCATTCCTTCAACAATGGTTAAATAGAGCTTGTCATTGACCGTGTACTCATAAACCGGGACCATATAGGTCATGCCTTCTCCCGGTCCGTTCGAACGGTAATATCCCTCGGAATAAACATAGTGACCCGGTACGGTGGCCGAGCACTTATTCTTCACAACCCACAGGCTTCCAAACGGCCTGTAATATGCTATGAAAGCGATTGCCAGAACGGCGATGATGATCAATGCCCTTATTCCCATGATTTCCTCCCAACACCTGATGTCTCTTCTATGGCAGCCGATGCTTGATTTATCGGCCTTTCTCCTGCGGCTTCTTCGTCAGAAAAAGGATATAGGTGTCCCGGAACTCGACACGGTCACCGAACCGCAAAACGGTATCCCGAAGCGCGTTGAAAAAGATTGTCTTGTCCGGTTCCGGAATTGCCAGATGGTCGGAGTGGGTGCCGCAATACTGCACGTATTCGTCGGCCGTAAACACGCGCGTCCCGTGGAAGTCGCGGCGCTCAAAATCGACATAGCCGTAGTCCGTCGCATGTGTATAATCAAACGGTTCCTTCATGTCCTTATAGAGTTTCTCAGGCTTGTAATAAAGGTCGTACTGCTTCTGAATCTCGGCGTAGAGTTCCTCGTTCGGCGTTTTGTAATCGCCGTGCAGAAGCATCATTGCAAGCACGCCGCCGGGCTTCAGCAGATCAAAGGTTTTCGGAAAAGCAATCCGCTCCGGAATCCACTGGATCGTCGCCGCCGAATAGATCATGTCAAATTTCTGCCCGCCGAAATCGTGGGTGACGAAATCATCATTCACGATGTGAAAATTCGGATAAGCGGCGAATTTCTCGTTCATTTTCCGATAAAAATTCTCGCCGAGTTCAATTGCGTGGTAGTCGCATCCCGTCTTAAGTATCGGCTCGGTCGCCTGCCCCGTTCCGGGTCCGAGTTCCAACACCGTCTTGCCGGGGCCGATTCCCGCATAGGAAATCAGATCCGCAAACAAATCCGCGCTGTATCTCGGGCGGAACTTGTCAAACTGCTCCGGTATCGTGTCAAAAATCTTTCTGTAATCCATTGTTATTCCCCCTTCTTCCACTGATACTTCTGCAAATCCACTTTGCCGTTTACAACCTGCACGCCTTCCTTTTTAAGCAGCTCCTCCTGTGCGCCGGCTCCGCCAAATGCGAAACTTCCGGAACACTCCCCACCCGCATTCAGCACGCGGTGGCACGGGATTATGCCGGGCGCCGGATTCTTATGAAGCGCGTTTCCGACGGCGCGGGCCATCTTCCGGTCGCCAGCCAGCTCCGCAATCTGCGCATAGGTTGCTACTTTTCCGTAAGGAATCTTCTTAACGGCTTCGTAAATCCGTTTCGCCGGACTGTCGCTTATGAGGTCATAGCTCTCGGCAATCATCCGCCGGATATCCTCCTCGGGGATGCTGCCGTCAAGAACGACCGTGTTCCAATGCTCCTTATTCTGATGGTACCCGGGCTGCACGGCCGGATACACCTTCCGCCAGAACAAGGCCCGCATCGGCTCCGCCTTCAGGTTCAGATTGACATGGCCGTCCTTCTCGTAGGTCCAGAGAAAGGCCTTCTTATTGCCTTTATACCGGATAAGCTGCCAGTTCGCATCATGGAACGGTGCCTCCTGATACGTATCCGGAAAGGTCAGTCCGTATTGCAGTGCTTCCTCTCTGGTTTTCATTTAAGCATGCTCTCCTCCCAGCTGGAAAACGGCTTCAGCCGAAGCAGTTCCGCAACGGTCGGCGCCACATTGGCAAGGCCGAAACTGCCTTCCCTAAGTTCATGTCTTGCGCCTTTCTCATAAATGATGAACGGCACCGGGTTCAGGCTGTGCGCCGTGCGAACCTCGATTGTGCCTTTCTTATTCTTCTCAAGCATCTGGTCCGAGTTTCCGTGATCGGCCGTCACAACAAGGATGCAGCCTGCCTCCTCGCATGCCTTCTTGATGCGCGCAAGTTCCAGGTCCACACTCTCTACGGCAATCTCGGTTGCCTGCAGATTCCCGGTGTGTCCGACCATGTCACCGTTCGGGAAATTGCACCGGATAAATCCGTATTTTCCGCTTTCGATTGCCGCGATTACCTTGTCGGCAATTTCGGTTGCTTTCATCCACGGGCATTCGTCAAAGGACCGCACATCACTCGGAATCTCGCAATAGTCCTCGAGTTCCTCCGAGAACTTCTCCGAACGGTTGCCGTTCCAGAAATACGTAACATGCCCGTACTTCTGCGTCTCAGACACCGCATACTCCCGGATTCCGTTTTCAATCAGCAGCTCCGTCAGCGTCTCTCGGATCTGCGGCGGGTTTACAAGATACCGGTGCGGGATCTTCAGGTCCCCGTCGTACTCAAGCATACCCGCATAGTTTACCTTCGGCTTGGCGCCGCGGTCGAATTTGTCAAACGATTCATCGCCGTCAAATGCCATCGAGATTTCCAACGCGCGGTCGCCTCGGAAGTTAAACAGAATCACGCTGTCGCCGTCTTCCATCTTACCGACCGGCTTTCCGTCCTCTGCAATCACGAATGCCGGCAGATCCTGGTCAATGGCTCCGGTCTCTTCGCGAAGGGTTTCGATTGCCTGTTTCGCATCCGGGAATTGCCTTCCCTCTCCGTGGACATGAACGTCCCATCCGGCCTTGACCATATCCCAGTTGGCCTGATAGCGGTCCATCGTAATCTTCATGCGCCCGCCTCCGGAAGCGATTCTCGCATCTATCCCGTTATTTCTCAATTCTACAATTGTAGTCTCAAGCATATCGACATACTGTGGCGCACTCGTTGCCGGCACGTCACGGCCGTCTAAAAGGATATGAATTCGCTCCTTCTTTACCCCTTCCTCTGCGGCTTTTTGCATCATTGCAAGAAGGTGGCGGATATTCGAATGCACATTTCCATCCGAAAGAAGCCCCAGAAAATGTAACGTCTTCCCATCGGAAACAACCGAATCGATCAGATTCTTCCAGGTCTTACTCTCAAAAATCACGCCGGACTCAATGGATTCGTTCACCAGCTTTGCACCCTGTGAATAAACCTGGCCGCACCCCAGTGCATTATGACCGACCTCACTGTTTCCCATGTCGTCGTCCGACGGCAGTCCGACCGCCGTCCCGTGGGCCTTAATGCACCGAAACGGACAGGTTGCCTTCAGCTCATCCAGTGTCGGAGTCGTCGCCTTCTTCACCATGTTGCCGAGTTCGTCCGGGGTCTCTCCGACGCCGTCCATAACGACCAGAACGACCTTCGGGGTCCGGTTGCCGGTTTCCGTCTCCCTGCGGAGACCTTGATTCATTCTTTCGGTTTCCATACATCTTCCTCCCTTAAGAAACGGTCCGTGAAACACAACAGAAACAGTGTACATATTTAATTGATTATATCATAATCCGGGCGGTCTGTCACTCATGAGGTTTCGGAAAATGAGATGAAAAAAAATCACTCAGCCCCAAACCGCAGAGCGGCTTGGGGCTGTCAGTTAAATCGTTCAGAAAGTCAGTCTTTTCTCCCTTTTGTTCCTTTTCGTTTACTGAGTCTCATTCCCTTCAGATCCTGCTTGTAGTTAAAGATATACCGGATAATAAGCAGTCCCTGCGCCGGCAGTCCGATAAAGAAGATATACCAGGGATTGGACTCCACCAGATGAAGGTATATACACGTCGTGAAAGACCACACAAAGACCGTGGAATAAATAAACAGCAGAATGTTCGTCGGTTCCTTTCGGTTAAAGAACCAAAGCACCAGCATACACGCAGGCACGCACCATACGAACAGTTGCCAGATATTGGTCTGATGGGAAAGCTTCAAATACACATAAATCGCAGTGAAAATAAACCAGATCTCACAGCACAGAAAAACCTGCGACAGGACTTTCTGACCGATTCCGCCGGGTTGCTCCTCCGTGCTTTCCTCCGTATGTGCCTCCGTAATCCGGGATACCGGCACATCGAAAACCTCGCTGAGCGCATAAATCGTTTCAAGGTCCGGGACAACCTCTCCTGCCTCCCAACGGGAGATTGCCTTGTCGGAATAATTGATCCGTCTGGCCAGTTCCGCCTGTGTCAGATTGTGTTCTTTTCGAAGTTTTAATAGATTTTGTGAAACAATAGCTTTAACATTTTCCATACCGCTATCATAACAGTCTCCCCCTCGAAAATCAAGTATTTATCGTATATTCCCGCTACAGTGGAGTTCTCTCCCGCTGTAGTTCGGAGCCGTTTTTCAACCCGAGAGTCCCCCCCGCATCATTATCTTTACATAATGATGCGGGTAACGGAAAATGTACCTGACAAAACACAAGGGGGCAAAGCCGTGAAGAAACCCATTCCGATTTTTTTCGCCTGCAACGACAAATACGTTCCGTATCTGGACGTTGCGATCATCTCATTAATCTCCCATGCTTCTCCTGACCGCGAGTACCGGATCACAGTTTTAAAAACCGATATAACCGAACGGAATCAGGAAATCATCCGAAAGCATGCGACCGATAACGTATCCATCGAATTCTACGACGTACGGGAAATGTTAGAGCCGGTGAAGCATAAGCTTCCGGAGGTATTCTATTACAGCCTCGCCGCATACTACCGGTTCTTCATCGAAACCGCATTTCCGCAGTATGACAAGGCAATCTATCTCGACTGCGACGTTATTTTGCTGAATGACATTGCCATACTGTATGACACGGACGTCAACGGTTATCTCGTCGGCGCGGTATATGAGCAGAATACGGACCGCAGTCCGGAATTCACGAATTACGTTGAGGAGATCATCGGTATTCCTCACAACACCTACTTCAACTCCGGCGTGATGCTTATGAACCTTGCGGAATTCCGTAAGCACAAAGTTCAGGAGCAGTTCCTTTGGATGCTCAGTGAGTACCACTTCGATTCCCTGGCACCCGATCAGGAATACTTGAACGTCATCTGCCACGGAAAGGTTAAATATCTGCCGACCGGGTGGAACAAGCACAGTTTCCCCGAGCCGCCTGAGGGCGAGCTTAATCTGTGTCATTTTGCGCTTTCCAACAAGCCGTGGCACTATGCGGAAGCCATCAATGGGGAATATTTCTGGGAATACGCACAGAAAAGTGAGTTCTACCCTTTCCTGATCGCATCTCTCAACAATTATTCCGACGCCGACCGGCAGCGGGATTATGAGTCTTTTACGGAATTGATGGAAAGTATCGAGAACATAAAAAGAAGCGACCGGACGTTTAGGAAGCTTTGGTTCAAAGGGGAAGTGTGTCATGGCTAGAGAAGACCGTCTAAGAGTACTTAATCGTATCAAAGAATACGAAGAGCAGGGACGCTTTAACGATGACGTCGAGGAAGACGCCCCCTGCGCTCCGATACAGCCCGATGAGGTAGATTATATCAATAAAAAGCTTTCAAACAAGTTCATGACCCGCGTTGCGAATTTTCTCGGAAAATCCTATTTTGAGAATATGATTCGCCATAAAAAGCTGATCATAAAGGAAATCCGCGGCATTGACAACGCCAAAGCCGTAACCGGCGGGGCAATTGTTACGAGCAACCATTTTCACCTGAGTGACAACTATGCCGTTTACCGGACCATTAAACCGGCTCTCAAAAAGCATCATTACCTATACAAAGTGATCAAAGAAAGCAATTACACGAACTTCACAGGTCCGGTAAGAATCATGATGCGTCACGCCAATACCATGCCGCTCAGTTCCAGTTATGCAACCATGCGCAAGTTCTTCGAGGGCATGCGGATTCTTCTAAACCGCGGCGAGAAGATTCTGATCTATCCCGAGCAGGCGATGTGGTTTAACTACAGAAAGCCCCGGCCGCTTAAGCCTGGAGCCTTCAAATTTGCCGCCAAATTCAACGTTCCGATCATTCCTATATTCATCTGCATGAAGGATTCCGACGTGCTCGACGACGACGGATTCCCGGTTCAGGAGTTGTATGTACACTACCTTCACGCGATCTATCCGGACCCGAATCTCACAGTTAACGAAAATGCGAAACGGATGATGGAACGGAATTACGAGCAGTGGGTCAACGATTACGAAACGTTTTATAATGAGAAGCTTCCGGAGCGAAAAGAAGCCGGTGGGAATTGAGTGCGGGGGGGTACACAGCACCAAGCCTCTTATGCAGTGATTGTGGCCGCCGGGACTGAGGGTTTCCCCCTTTCAAGGCAGGGTCTCGAAAGAAAGATTTAAGTCGCAAACTACATCGAGAGCTGTCGCCAGAAGGTGACAGCTCTCTTTGTTTTCAAACAGAATAGTTTTCGAAAAGAAGTTATAAGGCTTGTTACATTATTTTCGTATTTTGTGTAACAAGGGAGTAAAATGTCTCAACTAAAAAAGATTTTCATGAGGAA
>CAMIWE010000001.1 GCA_946402335.1 uncultured Lachnoclostridium sp. | reverse complement strand
TGGATAGAGCGACCGCCTCCTAAGCGGTAGGTCGGGTGTTCGAATCACCTCGCGGACGTATGAGGAGCCGGAAAATGATGCCGGCTCCTTTACTATTTTAAATAATGTGAAGAAATTTGAAAAAATCCCCGAATTCGTTGACAAACCCATTTCAAACCCGTATAATTGGGAATGGTTCTCAGATTAAAAGGAGGATAAGGATGAATTCCCGGGCCAAATACAAGACGAAAAAACGTGACATGCTGTTAGAGTATCTTGTTTCGGTACGCGGAAAGCATATTACCGCCGGCGATGTCTGTGAATATTTTAAGGCGCAGGGGGCGGAAATCGGGCAGTCTACGGTATACCGCCAGCTGGAAAGCCTTGTGGATGACGGGCTTATCGGCAAATACCTGATTGACGGAAACACGCCCGCCTGTTTTGAATTTATCGGGCGGGATGTGCAGCATAAAAAGGACAGTTGTTACCACTGCAAATGTGAGAAATGCGGGAAACTGATCCATCTGGGCGGCGACGAGATGAAACCGCTTCAGGAACAGCTTCTTAACCGGTACGGATTTGTTCTGGATCCGAACCGGACCGTGTTATATGGCTTGTGTGAGAATTGTAAATAGCCGGAAAGAATTCCGGGGAAAGGGGGAACGGGCATGAAGAGATCGAATCTTACAAATGTACGGAAGAAGGTTGCCGTGATGATCGGCGCGCTTCTGGTATTTGTTTTGCTCGCTTCCGCTTTTTATCTCTCGGTTGAGGCCGGCCATACCTGTTCGGACGAGGATTGTCCGATTTGCGAAAACATTCTAGCGTGCGCCAATGTGCTCCGCCAGGCCGGCGGCGCCTTTGTTCCGCATGTCATTTTCATGATTATTCTTCTTCTGCAGGTTCTTGTGAAAGACAACATTCTTTCAAATTTTTCACAGGAATCCCTGGTCTCGAAAAAGGTTCGTATGAACAATTGAGGAGACCTTCCGGGGGGGATTTGCGGGCTTATTAAAGCACATCGGAATCCTCTTTCAAAAAGACTATCCCAAAATGATCAACAGAAAGTAAAGACAGGAAATGCCTTACAAAATGTTCGGAAGTTCAGGAGCTTTCGGGATGGAAAGACAGCAAAGATAAAGGTCCTGACCTGAATGATTATCGAAAGGAAGCAAGGCATTTTATAGAACAGTCCTGTCACGGAGGTTTTTAATAAATGAAGAAGTTTTTAGCAAGTATTCTTGTCCTTTTGCTGGCAGTCGGATGCTTCACCGGATGCAAAGCCGGAAGCGATCCCTCAAAAGACGGCAAATTCAAAATCGTTACTACCATTTTCCCGGAATATGACTGGGTGAAATCGATTCTCGGAGACAATCCGGCGAAGGCCGAGATCACGCTTCTCTTGGATAAAGGCGTGGATCTTCACAGTTATCAGCCGACGGCCGATGATATTATGAAGATTTCCACCTGCGATTTGTTCATCTATGTCGGCGGAGAATCGGACGGCTGGGTTAAGAAAGCCCTTCAGGAAGCGAACAATAAAAATATGGTTGTGATCAACCTGCTCGAAGTGCTCGGGGATTCGGTTAAGGAAGAGGAAATCGTCGAGGGAATGCAGGAGGAAGAGCATGACCACGAGGATGAAGACCACGACCATGAGGACGGCGACCACGACCACGAAGACGGCGAGAAAGAATATGACGAGCATGTATGGCTTTCCCTTCGTAATGCCGTGAAGCTTGTGGACAGCATTTCAAAGGGCATGCAGAAGGCTGACGCAGACAACGCGAAAACCTATGAAGCCAACGCGAAGGCATATATTGAGAAGCTTAAAGCGCTCGACGCCGAATATGAGAAGGCAGTGACTGAGGCATCCGTTAAGACGGTACTGTTCGGCGACCGGTTCCCGTTCCGGTATCTGACCGATGATTATGATCTGAAGTATTATGCCGCATTTGTCGGATGTTCCGCGGAATCGGAAGCAAGCTTTGAGACCATCACGTTCCTTTCCGGAAAAGTGGATGAACTCGGTCTGAAAGCGGTAATAACCATTGAGGGACAGGACCATCGGATTGCGGAGACGATCGTGCAGAATACGAAGGAGAAGAACCAGAAGATTCTGACACTGGATTCCCTGCAGTCCAAGACCTCAAAAGATATAAAGAACGGAACCACCTATCTTTCCGTTATGGAAAAGAACCTGTCGGTATTAAAAGAAGCCTTACAATAGGAGAAAACATTATGGCATTGCTCACGGTTCGAAATCTGGCGCTCGGGTATGAATCACATACCATTGCGGAAGGCATTAGCTTTACGTTAAATGCCGGCGATTACTTATGCATTGTGGGGGAAAACGGCTCCGGAAAGAGTACGCTCATGAAAACGTTACTGCATCTGAGGGAGCCGATGGGCGGCGAGATTTTGACCGGAGACGGCCTAAAGAGAGATGAAATCGGGTATTTGCCTCAGCAGACGGTTGTCCAGAAGGACTTCCCTGCATCCGTACGGGAGATTGTTCTTTCGGGATGCCAGGGCCGCTGCGGGCTGCGCCCGTTTTATAATCGTGAAGATAAAAAACGCTGTGAAGAGAACATGGAGCGCATGGGCATTACGGCACTCGCGAACCGCTGTTACCGGGAACTTTCCGGCGGCCAGCAGCAACGGGTACTGCTTGCAAGAGCCCTCTGCGCGACGCAGAAGCTGCTGCTCTTAGATGAGCCGGTTTCCGGACTGGACCCGAAAGTGACCAATGAAATGTACCGGCTGATCGAATCGCTGAACAAGGAAGGGCTTACGGTCATCATGATCAGCCATGACATTTCCGCAGCCCTGCAGTACGCAACGCATATCCTTCACATCGGTTCGCAGATTTTCTTCGGAACCAGGCAGGAGTATATAGAAAGCGAAGCCGGGCAATTGTTCCTCGCCCAGCAGAAAGGCGGTGAGCAGGCATGAGTGTTTTTGAGAAGCTGTCCTTCTATCTGCAATACCCGTTTGTACGTTATGCCCTGATTGCGGGCGTTCTGATCGCGCTCTGTTCCTCCCTGCTCGGTGTTACGCTTGTGTTAAAGCGGTTCTCCTTCATCGGGGACGGATTGTCGCATGTGGCATTTGGCGCCATGTCGATTGCAGCCGTTTTAAATCTTACCAACAATATTCTGATCGTCATGCCGGTGACGATCATCAGCGCGATCCTGCTGCTTCGTTCCGGGCAGAACGCGAAGATCAAGGGCGATGCGGCAGTTGCCATGATCTCCGTTACGGCGCTGGCGTTCGGATATCTGGTCATGAACCTGTTTTCCAATTCCGCGAACCTTTCCGGAGATGTGTGCTCCACCCTGTTCGGGTCGGTATCCATATTGACACTGTCGATTACAGATGTTATTGTCTGCGTAGTGTTGTCGATCGTTGTCGTGATCATCTTCATTCTGTTTTATAACAAGATTTTCTCGGTTACCTTTGACGAGGATTTTGCCAAGGCTACGGGAACGAAGGCCGACCGGTACAATTTATTGATTGCGACGGTTACGGCGGTTGTAATCGTGCTTTCCATGAATCTGGTAGGCTCCCTGCTGATTTCGGCCCTGGTGATCTTTCCCGCGTTATCGGCGATGCGGTTGTTCCGCAGCTTCCGCGCGGTAACGGTTTCTTCGGTTGTGATTTCGGTAGTTTGCGCATTTTCCGGCATCCTGATCTCCATATTGGAGGGAACGCCGGTCGGCTCAACCATTGTAGCCGTAGATGCGGTTGTGTTTATTCTTTGCAGTATCGCAGGTTTCTTTATGGGAGGAATGAAACGATGAAAAAATGGATCGGACTGGCAGTAGTACTCATTTTGATGATGGTCCTGACCGGCTGCGGCAACAGCGGGCGAAGCGGCGCGGCGCATAAAGCCGGCGGAAGTAAAAGCGTAAATGATGTTTTGAACGAAGGCGTAAAGAAGGAAGACGAGAAGAACAACGGACAGACCGGGAATCAGACCGTAACCGGCGATCCGTCCCAGAGCGGCGATTCCGGGAACGGCTCGAATCCGTCAACGCCGAAAACCGAGGGCGTCGATATCGATCTTACGACGATGTCCTCGACGATGGTTTATTCCGAAGTAAGCAATATCGTTAACGAGCCCGAGAAATACATCGGAAAGACGATTAAAATGAACGGTGTGTACGCATTTGTCTATGATGATTCGTATACCAAGCGTTATGATGCATGCATCATCCAGGATGCGACGGCCTGCTGCGGCGGCGGCATCGAGTTTGAACTGACAAGCGACTACAAGTATCCGGACGACTATCCCGAGGAAGGCGGAGACATTTGCGTGGTAGGCGTTTTCGACACCTATACGGAAGGCGACTATATTTACTGTACGCTGCGTAACGCAAGAAAAGTGCAGTAAACAATAACATAAGCAAAAAAGAAACGACGAAGACGGAAACATCTTCGTCGTTTTCTATTTTCATTACGGAATATGTATCACTTTTATATCGTATTCTCCTGACCCCAGAAGAAAGCGCCGATCGTGCCGGGACCGGTATGGCTTCCGATGATGGCACCGACCTCGTGCAGCTGAACTTTGCCGCGAAGGTTCGGGAAATTCTCTTCGATCAGGGCGATGACCGCGTTTGCGTCCTCAATGCAGTCGGAATGGCAGATGTGGCAGGGACCGTCATAGTCCGCGCCGCCTTCCGCAACCTGCAGCATCCGGGAGATCAGGGCGGCCATGACTTTCTTCTTGGTACGGATCTTCTCCCTGGGGATAAGATGTCCTTCGGAATTGATATTCAAAAGCGGGCAGATACCGAGGGTGTCGCCGATTAGGCCGGCAGCTTTGGAAACTCTACCGCCACGGACAAGATATTTTAACGTCGTGGTGAAGAACCAGCCGTGGGCATGCAGTTTCCGTGCTTCCACGCGGGCAGCGGCTTCCTCTAAGGAAAGTCCTTCGGCCAGCATATCGGCCGCGTAGTCTACGACAATTCCGTGGCCTGCGGATGCACTGAGGGAATCCACGATTACGATCTTACGGTCCGGATAGTCCTCTAAAAGCATGGCAGCGGCATTGTTCGCACTGTTGATGGAGCCGGAAAGGCCGCTCGAAAATGCGATGTGCAGAATGTCATACCCCTCATCCAGAATGCCTTTGAAAAACTCCAGATATTCGTTGATGTTGATCTGACTGGTTTTCGTTTCGGCCCCGTTTCGCATTGCATCATAGAACCGGTCAAGCGGGACCGTCTTTCCGAAATCGTCGAGATAGGAGGTGCCGTCGAGCTCGTAGTGAAACGGAAGGCAGCGGATGCCGCGCTCCCGAAGGTGTTCCTCGGAAAGGTCCACCGTGGAACAGCAGGTAACAAGATACATAGGGGTCTCCTTTTCCGTCCCGCTCCGAAATGCGTAAAATAATACGCGTAAATTCGAATGGTCGTTGTTTGTGAGTAGAATATTTCTTGACAAAACGCATGATAAGTCCTATACTTGTGCCAATTGAAAAGTATTCTACCACCGATAAAGGACAAATACAAGCGACATTTTTATTCCTGGAGGAACAAGGCATGATACCTGCGGAGGAACAGACGGACAGAAGCAGACGGTTCGCGAATATCTGGGTCACTTCCAGAGCCGATGCGGGCAAAACGCAGGCCGAGATGGCCGACGGGCTTGGGATTTCCCGTAAGACGGTACAGAACTGGGAAAGCGGCGTTACCGCCCCTGATCTGTTCACCGGATGCGAGTGGTTCCGCTTTTTGGGACTGAACCCGCTGCCGTACTATCTGGCATACCTCTTTCCCGAGTTTTTCGACGGCGTGGCTAAGGAGGAGAACGACGAGGCGCTTTCCAATGCGCTGATGGAGCTTGTTTCGAATATGACGGTCGGCGAGAAGCGCCAGCTTTTGTATCTGATGGCAGGAAGGCACGGAAGCCCGTGGTATTCGCTTTTGCAGATGTTCACCGCGCATTGCCATACCAGCATGCGTTCTAGAGTAAATGTCGCCCGGGCGGTTTTAGATAATTATGAGATGGAAGCGAAAACCGGGGATCTGGTATGTCCTGATAATATCGGTCCGGACTTAGAGCTTCTGCGGGAATCGATCGAGCAGGGCAAGAAAGCAGCGATGGACCGTTCCAGCGCTTATAAGCCCATTATCAATAAAGACAAATGAGAAACTTCCGGATTTCCATCCGGAGAACCGATGACGGAGGATTACGTCATGCAGACAGTCGGTCAGCACGCTTTTTATTATTGGTTTTACTTTTACTTTACCGGTTTTTGTGGTAAGGTTAATTTGCGTGCCTAGTTTTTTACGAATGTATAGCGTGAATTTAATGCGGCACAGATTGGTCTGGGTCGCATTTTTCTTTATAATTTATTAATCGGAGGACAGAAAAATGATAGTTGTATTGAAACCCAATGTCGGGACGGATCGGGAAGAGCAGCTGATCGGATGGTTCAAAAGCCTCGGACTCGGCGTACATGTATCCGAAGGACAGTTCCAGACCGTGCTCGGCCTGATCGGAGATACCAGCAAGGTGGATTCCGATCTCGTCGCGAGCCTTGACATTGTTGATTCGGTTAAACGGGTTACGGAGACGTTCAAATGCGCGAACCGGAAGTTCCATCCCGAGGATTCCGTCATTGAAGTCGGAAATGTTAAGATCGGCGGCGGAAACTTCTGCCTGATCGCAGGTCCCTGCTCGGTTGAGAGCGAGGAGCAGATCGTCGGCATCGCCAAGGCCGTAAAGGCTGCCGGAGCAAACATGCTTCGCGGCGGCGCTTTCAAGCCGAGAACCTCCCCGTACGATTTCCAGGGATTGAAGGCCGAAGGTATCGAACTTTTAAAGATTGCCAGACAGGAGACGGGGCTTCCGATCGTTACGGAGATCATGAACGCTTCCGATCTGCCGCTGTTTGAGGACGTTGACGTTTTGCAGGTCGGTGCGAGAAATACGCAGAATTTCGACCTTTTGAAGGAGCTCGGACATACCGGAAAGCCGATCCTTTTGAAGCGCGGTATTGCCGGCACGTTGAAGGAACTTCTGATGAGCGCCGAGTATATTATGTCGAGCGGTAACGAGAACGTCATCCTTTGCGAGCGCGGTATCCGTTCCTACAGCGATTACTTAAGAAACACGCTGGATCTTTCCGCGGTACCGATGCTGCATGAGCTGACGCATCTGCCGGTCGTTGTGGATCCGAGCCATGCAACCGGTATGGCCCGCATGGTACCGCCGATGGCACTTGCGGCAACCGCCTGCGGATGCGACGGCCTTCTGATCGAAGTGCATAACGATCCGCCGCATGCCCTTTGCGACGGCGCACAGTCCATCCGTCCGGAGGAATTTGCGAAGCTTTCCGGCAAAGTAATGGCTGTTCGGGAGGCGTCCAAATGATAGTCGGAATTGTAGGACTCGGGCTGATCGGCGGGTCATTTGCCAAAGCATACAGCAAGGCCGGTCACGAGGTATGTGCATTTGATACGGACGAAGCGATCTTAAAGTTCGCAATGCTCAGCGGTGCGGCAGCGAAGGAGTTGACGGATGAGGAAATTCCTTCCTGTGATCTGATTCTGATCTGCACCTATCCGGAAGCGGCCGTACGCTATATGGAGGAAAAGGGCCCGGTATTCGGCCCGAAACCGGTTGTAATCGACTGTTGCGGAACCAAGCAGAACGTTGTCGGAGCAGGCTTTGCTTGTGCGAAGAAGTACAATTTTACGTATCTCGGCGGGCATCCGATGGCGGGAACGCAGTTCTCCGGCTTCAAATATTCCAAGGAAAATATGTACCACGGGGCGCCGATGGTACTGGTGCCCGAGAAGAATGACGATATTACGTTTCTGGACCGCGTAAAGCAGCTGCTTTCCCCGGCCGGATTCGGAAGCATAACCGTTACGACGGCCGAAACCCACGATAAGGTCATCGCATTTTCCTCACAGCTTGCGCATGTTGTTTCCAATGCCTATGTTAAGAGCCCGACGGCCGAAATTCATACCGGAATGTCCGCGGGAAGCTACAAGGATATGACCAGGGTTGCCTGGCTGAATCCGGAAATGTGGACGCAGCTGTTTTTGGATAACAGGGAAAATCTTATTCGCGAGATTGATACGCTTATGGACAATCTCACACAGTACCGTGACGCGATCGCGCAGGGCGACCGCGAAACGCTTATTAAGCTGTTGGATGAAGGCCGTAAGCGCAAAGAGGAGGTAGACGGATGATTTCCGTACAGGTAAATGCCGGAAAAGGATACCGCGTATTGATCGGAGCAGGCCTTTTAAAGGAACTTCCGGCGAAACTTTCGGAAGTGACCGGCTCCAAGCACGTGATGCTCGTTTCGGACGATAACGTCTGGGGACTTTACGGCGAATCCGTGAAAAACAGGCTTTGCGAAGCGGGATACCAGACCGAAACATTCGTTTTCGCGCACGGCGAGGCCAGCAAAAACCTTTCCATATACGGAAGCCTTTTAGAGACGATGTGCGATGCGCATCTGACCAGGGAAGATCCGGTGCTTGCCCTTGGCGGCGGCGTGGTCGGGGATCTGGCCGGATTTGCGGCGGCAACGTACCAGAGAGGGGTTCCGCTTGTGCAGCTGCCGACTTCGCTTCTGGCAGCAGTGGATTCCTCGGTCGGCGGAAAGACGGCGGTAGACCTGCCGAACGGAAAGAACCAGGTCGGGGCATTTTACCAGCCATCGCTCGTTGTATGCGATACGGATACGTTCCGGACGCTTCCGGATGCGGAATACCGCAACGGATGCGCGGAAATCATTAAATACGCAATGTTGGACGGCGGGGAGGAATTGTTCGGCCTCCTGTCGGAAAAGCCCGTAAAAGACCGCTATGAGCAGATTGTAGGGCACTGTGTAGCCATTAAACGGGATTTCGTCGAAGCAGACGAGTTTGACCGCGGATTAAGAATGCTTTTAAACTTCGGGCATACGGTCGGACACGGAATTGAAGCCTGCAGCGGCTATGCAATCCCCCACGGACAGGCCGTCGCAATGGGAATGGCGGCAATTGCCCGCGGCGCGGTGAAAAAAGGCTGTTTTGCGGCGGATTCCGCACAGAAGCTGATCCGGCTGATCAAAGATTACGGTCTTCCGACCGAACTGCCTTACACAAAAGACGAACTTGCCGCCAAAGCGGCTTCGGATAAGAAAAATACGACGGATGCCATGCGGATCATCGTGCCGGAACAAATCGGAACATGCCGGATCCAAAAGATCGAAACGGCCGATTTTCCGGAGTGGTTCGAATAGGCAAAGCCGGACTGCGGCGCAATCCTTAAAAAAGAAGGACCCCGCAGGCAGGAGAATGCAATGATTTATACGGCTCAGCCCGGAGCACGCACCGGAACGGTGACGCCTCCGGTATCAAAATCGATTGCCCACAGGAAGCTGATCTGCGCGGCACTGTCCGGTCCGCAATGTAGTGTGGACTGCGGCCCGGCGGAGGAGCTTTCGGCCGATATCACTGCGACGAAAGCATGCCTTTCTGCGCTTCTTAGTGGCGGGAAAATGCTTCCCTGCGGGGAAAGCGGCTCCACGCTTCGGTTTTTGCTGCCGGTTGCGGCGGCACTCGGGGCCGACGTTTCGTTTCATATGGAAGGGCTATTACCGAGCCGTCCGCATAAGGAACTGACAGACCAGCTGGCGCTTCACGGGGCCGTTATCCGCCAGGAAGGAAGCGAAATGTTCTGTAACGGCCAGATTACGGCCGGGGAATATACGATTCCGGGCGGCGTTTCGTCCCAGTTTGTATCGGGGCTTCTGTTCGCGCTCCCGCTTCTTAAGGGGGACAGCACTATAACGATTGAGGGCAGACTCGAATCGGCCGCGTATGTCGCGATGACGGAGCAGGCGGTTACCGAAGCCGGCATCCGCGTGATCCGAAAGGACAACGGCTTTTTCATCCCGGGCGGGCAGAAATACCGCGCCAAAGCGGAGGAATCCGTGGAGCGGGACTGGTCCGGCGCCGCATTTGGCTTGTGCCTCGGAGGCTTTTCGGAAAAGGGTATTACCGTTTCGGGCCTCAGGCCGGATTCGCTCCAGGGTGACCGCAGGATTCTTGATATCCTGGCCGGTTTCGGGGCGGAAATCAAGAAAGAGAAAGACGGCATTCTCGTAAAAAGAGGTGCCGAAATGAAGCCGCAGACGATAGACGCGTCGGAAATCCCGGACCTTGTTCCGGTCATCAGCGTTTTCGCTGCGGGGATCAAGGGAGAAACCCGCATCACCCATGCGGAGCGGCTTCGGTTTAAGGAATCGGACCGTCTTGCGACGACCGAGGCGCTGATCCGCTCGCTTGGCGGAACTGCGGAGCAGACCGAAGACGGGTTACGGATTACGGGAAGAGGCTTTTTGACCGGCGGAACGGTCAATCCCGCAAAGGACCATCGCATTGCGATGTCGGCGGCGGTTGCGGCGGCAATCTGCAGCGAACCGGTTGTTATTTCAGATGCGGAATGCGCCGGCAAATCCTATCCCGGTTTTTATAAAGATTTCGAACGACTGGAGGTAACCGGATGAGCAGTACTTACGGGGAAAATATCAGAGTGACGATATTCGGGCAGTCCCATTCGCCGGCAATCGGAATGACGCTTGAGGGCATACCCGCCGGAGAGAAGATTGATTTCGCCGAACTGGCTGCATTTGCCGCAAGAAGAGCCCCCGGAGGGCAGGCATACGCGACGGCGAGAAAGGAAGCCGACCAGCCGGAATTCATAAGCGGACTGCGGGATGACGTGACCTGCGGAACACCGATTACGGCGATTATCCGCAATACGGATACGAGATCCCGCGATTATGAGGAGCTTCGCGTCGTGCCGCGGCCCGGACATGCGGATTATACGGCCTCCGTCAAATATAACGGCTGCCAGGATTACGCGGGCGGCGGACATTTTTCGGGAAGACTGACCGCGCCGATGGTAATCGCGGGCGGAATCTGCAGACAGATTTTGGAGCGGGAAGGCATCCAAATCGCTGCCAGAATCGCTTCAATCGGCGGAATCAGGGATAAAGGCGAGCTTACCGAGGAAGTTCTTAAGAAGAGTTTCCCGGTTATGAGTGACATACAGGGCGAGAAAATGCTTAATCGGATTGCGGAAGCGAAGGCAGACGGCGATTCGGTCGGCGGAATTATCGAATGTACGGTGTTCGGACTTCCGGCAGGACTCGGGGATCCGATGTTTGACGGAATGGAGAACCGTATCGCGCAGATTGTTTTCGGAATTCCGGCCGTAAAGGGAGTCGAATTCGGCGTGGGATTTGCCGCAGCCGAAATGACCGGCAGTGAGAACAATGACGCCTTTTTGATGCGTGACGGCAGGGTGGAAACGAAAACCAATCACTGCGGAGGAATCCTTGGCGGGATTACGAACGGAATGCCGCTTACGTTCCGCGCGGCTTTCAAGCCGACGCCTTCCATTGCAAAGGAGCAGGACAGCATAAACTTGGAAACCAAAGAAGCCGTAAAGCTTGTGGTAAAGGGACGTCATGACCCGTGCATCGTTCCGCGCGCCGTACCGGTTGTGGAAGCGGCGGTGGCCATTGCCGTATATGATGCATGGCTCGGAAGACGAAAGGAGACAAAACGTTGAATATCCAGGATTACCGAAAGAAGATCGACGAAATAGACGATAACCTTATCAAACTGTTCGAGGACCGTATGGAAGTGGCGGCGGCCATTGCCGAATATAAGAAGGCTAACGGCCTGCCGGTAAGGGATTCTGCAAGGGAAAAGGAAAAGATTTTAGACGTTCTCGAAAAAACGAAGGACGGTTTAAAGGAATATACGCCGCTGTTGTATCAGGTTTTGTTTGAAATGAGCCGCAGCTACCAGGCACGTTTGAATGGTGAAGGTACGGAGCTGACGGAGCAGATCAAGGAAGCCATCGGGAAGACGCCGCAGATGCTTGCGGATAGCCCGAGCGTTGCCTGCCAGGGCATCGCGGGAGCCAATTCCCAGGCGGCCTGTGAGAAACTGTTCCGCTATCCGAAGACGTTCTACTGCTCTTCCTTTGAAGCGGTTTTCTCCGCCATCGAGAACGGGCTTTGCAAATACGGCGTTGTTCCGCTTGAGAACAGCAATGCCGGTTCCGTGAATAAAGTGTATGATCTGATGATGAAGCACCGTTTCTATGTCGTACGGAGTATCCGCCTGAAGATCCGGCACAATCTTCTTTGTAATGCCGGCGCGGAATTGTCCGATATCCGTGAGATTTATTCCCACGAGCAGGCAATCAGCCAGTGTTCCGATTTTCTGCAGACCTTGAAAAACGTCCGCGTGATCCCCTGCGAGAATACCGCGGTTGCAGCGAAGATGGTTGCCGAAAGCGGCCGGAACGATATTGCGGCGCTTGCGAGTGAACAGTGCGAGAAGCAGTACGGTCTTAAGTGCCTTAAGAAATCCGTACAGAATACAGACAACAACTATACGCGTTTCATCTGTATCGCAAAGGACCTGGAGATCTATCCCGGTGCGAACCGTACCAGCCTGATGATGACGCTTCCGCACGAGCAGGGCTCTCTTTTTAAGATGCTTTCCCGCTTCTATGCGCTCGGCATCAACCTGAACAAACTGGAAAGCCGTCCGCTTCCGGACCGCGAATTCGAGTTCATGTTCTATTTTGACCTGGATACCCCGGTTTATTCCCCGAATCTGACACAGCTGATCGGAGAATTGCAGAATTCCTGCGATTTCTTCCAGTATCTCGGCAGTTACAGCGAGGTAATCTGATATGATGCAATGCGGCCTGCTCGGCGAGAAGCTCGGGCACAGTTATTCGCCGGCCATTCATAAACGGCTCGGCACATACGGCTATGAACTGTTTGAAAAGAAGCCCTCCGAAGTGGAGGGTTTTCTGAAAGACGGCAATTTTACGGGGCTGAATGTGACGATTCCCTATAAAAAGACGGTTATCCCGTTTCTTGACGAACTGAGCGACACCGCAAAGGCGGTCGGAAGCGTGAATACGATCGTGCGGCGCCCGGACGGGACTTTGTTCGGGGACAATACCGATGCATACGGATTCCGGAAAATGCTCGAGAGAGCGAACGTGCCGGTTGCCGGCCGGAAGGTGCTGGTGCTCGGAAACGGCGGCGCAGCGGCCGCGGTACTTTATGTATTGAAAAATGCCGGTGCGGAAGCGGTTGTGATCAGCCGGAGCGGACCGGACAATTATACAAATCTGGACCGCCATAAGGATGCGGTTGCAATCGTCAATACGACGCCGCTCGGAATGTATCCGAAGAACGGCGAGGCGGCCGTTTCGCTTTCGGATTTCCCGATGTGCGAATGCGTGCTGGACCTTATTTACAATCCGGCGAAGACGGCGCTTCTTATTGACGCGGAGCGGCGCGGGATTCCCGGCGAAAACGGCCTTTATATGCTTGTCGCGCAGGCAAAGCGGAGCGCGGAGCGGTTTACGGGATTGGACATCCCGGATGAGGAGATCGAACGGATCTACCGGGAGCTGCTCACGGAACAGATGAATATCGTTCTGATCGGCATGCCCGGCTGCGGGAAATCAACGGTTGCAAAAAAACTCGGGAATCTTACGGGGCGTATTGTTTACGATGCTGATGC
The DNA here is from genome assembly GCA_946402335.1 of uncultured Lachnoclostridium sp. GTDB lineage: Bacteria > Bacillota > Clostridia > Lachnospirales > Lachnospiraceae > ISDg. Next base: position 157,209 of record CAMIWE010000001.1, on the reverse strand, counting down.
CGAGTTTGAGAAAAAATTTAAAATCACGCCTGAAAATGTGATTCTTTCAAAAGGAGAAGCGGAATTCCGGGCCATGGAAACGGAAATCCTCCGTACCCTCGGGGCGCAGTCCGGCGTGATCATCGCGACCGGAGGCGGAGCCGTAACGAAAGAGGAGAACTACCCGCTGCTTCATCAGAACGGCGTCCTTATCTGGGTACAGCGGGACCTTTCGGGACTGGCAACGGCGAACCGGCCTTTGTCACAGCAAAACGGCGCGGAGGCGCTGTTCCGGATACGTAAACCAATGTACGAGGCATTTGCCGACTGCGTTACAACATACGACGCACCCGAAGAGGCGATCTATAAGGCGGCTACGGATTTCATAAGCCGTCTGTAAAAAACCTGCGGCATGGATGCCGCACGGAACGCGGAAGAAAGTTCTGCGTTCGGAAAAGGAACAGAATATGAAACTGTTGGTGTTAAACGGTCCGAATCTTAACATGTTAGGCATTCGCGAACCCGCGGTATACGGGACGAAAAACTATGCGGCGCTGGTTGATTTTATCGAGCAGTCCGCGAAGGAGGAAGGCGTGGAGGCGGACTGCTTCCAGAGCAACCACGAAGGCGTTCTGGTCGATAAGATCCAGGAGGCGCTCGGCGTATATGACGGCATTGTGATCAATCCCGCTGCCTATACGCATACAAGTGTGGCGATTCTGGACGCGCTGAAGGCGGTTTCCCTGCCGGCTGTGGAGGTGCACCTTTCAAAAGTATCCGAACGGGAGGACTTCCGGCAGATTTCCTATGCGGGACTTGCCTGCCTGAAGCGGTATGAGGGGCTTGGATTTGACGGATACCGCGAGGCGATTCGTTTTTTGAAAGCGTATTGCAAATAGTCCCGGAGGAGTGCCCGAAAGCAAGGAAAAACAGACACGTGTAAGGCGGATTTACATTGACAAAACCCCCCGTTCGTGGTACAAATTAGTAGTGCGTAAGTGATTGTTTTCGCTATTTATTTTTCCATGTTTTCGGGGGGTCCCTTGAAAAAGTTCAGAGATAAAATCGGCATGCTTCTGCAGCTGCTGATCGTCATCGGCGTAGCCGTGATCACCATGGTCATTATGTTCCACGGGGATGAGGCACACCGGATTATCCGTCATCTGAAGCATGCAAAAAAGGGTTGGATTATACTTGCGGCTGCATCCATGATCTTCTTCGTATTTGTCGAATCGGTACAGCTGAAGGTCATGTTCACAGGCATGAAACAGAAGATCACCCTGTGGAAATGCTTCCTGCTTTCCAACGTTGAGTATTTTTTTGCACAGATTACGCCCGGGGCGTCGGGCGGTCAACCGATACAAATGGTATATATGAGCCGGCTTGGGGTGGATGTCCTGGTCGGCGCTTTGGCGTGCATGATGGTTGCGGTATTATATAAGGCCGCCTTCCTGACAATCTTTATAGCGGCACTGATATTCCGGACCGATCTGGTACTTGGTTCCATCTCCCGCGTGCCGATTCTGTTCTCCATCGGCGTTATATTCCAGCTGATTTCCATCACCGTAATCCTGCTTTGCATATTCCGTCCGTCGATTGCTTCGGCGGCCGTAAACGGCATCATTAACATCGGTGCGAAACTGCATATCGTGAAGCATCCTTCCCAGACGCGTACGAAGGCCGACAACTCCATTGCCATGTACCGCGAAGGCTCTGCCTTTTTAAAGAACAACAAATGGGTGATCTTCCGCCTGTTTTTGTACACGATCGCGCAGCGGCTGGCATTCTTCTCCGTTACGTTCTTCGTTGCGAAGGCACTCGGCGTGCATCATGTGGACTGGTTCAGCGTTGTATCCGTACAGGCGATTCTTTCCCTGTCGGTGGACATGCTTCCGATTCCCGGAGCGGCAGGCGCCAACGAGGCGGTATTCGTAAATCTGCAGCGAAAGCTGTTCCATGAGTCCATGATGGGCGCAGGCCTTCTTCTAAATCGCGGAATCACGTATTACTTCCTGCTGATCAGCTGCGGCATATTTACCATTTTCGCCAATATCCTTGCCGGCAAGAAGAAAAAGAAGGAACTCATCGCCGAGGAAAATGCGGTGCATACGGTTCCCGATATCCGTACCGAGGCCGGCGCGCCTACCGAAGAACTGAATAATAATCCGGCGGAACCCGACCCCGATCCTTACAATCGGGAATGAGCTCGCTGGAATGAGAAAACGAAATATACGGGAGCAGTGAATCACTGCTCCTGATTTTTATATACGGATGTTTTTAACGCGGTAAGATCAATCTCGGCCGGCAGGTCCCGGATCATTCGGTCAAAGTACGGGAGCATAAGGTCGAAATCCTCTTCCAAAACGGCATGTCCTTCCTTGTGAAAATGGCATACAAACCGGTCGCCGTATCCGAGGAAGCCGTACAGCTTGTCCGCCTCGCGGTAGCATTCCCACATGGAAGGGGCGTTCACCCAGTCCTCGCCGGTGCAGGCTGCAATCAGGAAGTAACAGCGGTCCGCGCCTGCTGCCAGCGCGGCCAGTTCGTATTGCTCTACCGGAATGTCGTCCGGAGAAGCGTATTGGCGGAATGCTTCATTAAACCACCCGCGCTCCGAATCCGACTGGAGGCAGCTGAGCGGCTCGTTCGTTCCGTAGGTATAGGCGTCCGAAGCGCCGACGGCGGAAAGGTCGTAGGTACGTCCCTCGGAAGTGTAGCGGTAAAGCGCAAGTCCGCCGGCACCCGAGCAGGCGGGAGCGACCAGGCGGAAGCGGGGATCGAACGCGCCGCAGACGGCGGTTGCTTTGCCCCATCGGGAAACGCCGGTCACGATGGACAGGTCCGGATTGATGCCGAGTTCTGCAGCAGCGCCCGCATAGAGGGCATCTAAAATCTTCGAGAGGCCCCATGCCCAGGCCATCAGAGCGCCGGTCTGGGTCGCCGGTTCTTCTTCGTTATACGGATACAGTTCGTAAAAGGCGCCGTTATGGTTGATGTCGTCCGATGCAACCAGCGTGCTGTTGTTCGGGATGACCGCGTAGCCGCGGCTTAAGGCTGCTTCCATGGAAGGAAGCCCGTGCATGCTGATGATAACCGGATAGCCGCCCTCGGGCCGTGCCGCCTTCGCCGGGTCCGGAAGGAATACGGGCATCGACCAGGAGCCGGTGCGCCCGTTTTGGGAAACGGTGACGGTCAGATTCTTTGCGCCCTCCGCGGGAATGATGCCGAAGAACGAAATCATCTGCGCGCCTTCGTTTTCGATTCGGAAGGAAACGGTTTCGCCGCTCCTCCATACGCCGTACATGCAGTCTTCATATTGTTTGCGCAGTTCCGCTGCGCGTGCTTCCCACTCGCTCGGATCCGTTAACCGGCGTCCGTCATCAAAGGTAAAAATGTCAGGCCATTTGGTCATGCTAAAACCCTCCCCAAAAGTATAATGTACTCCTTTAAGTATAAAGGATGCGAAGGCATTCCGCAACAATGTCTCGGGGGAATGACAGAAAATTTTGCATTTTCCGAAAGGGCAAATCCGACGCCCCGGACTGATTGTCCGAGCCGGATAATCATGCTATAATTATGATGGTGTGGGATTGCCGATTCGATCGGCGTAATATAGGAAGGAGGAGGCAGGGTGAACCTGCGGTGAAACTATGGATTATTCGAAGATTAAAGAAGAATTTGCAAAATACGGCGTGGATTTTAAGCCGGAACTGATCGGGGAAGGACTTACCGAAGCACAGAAGAAGGAGATCAATCCCTGCGGAACGTTCTGCGGCAAATGCGACGACTACGGCGTTACCTGTGACGGCTGCAGAAACCGTCAGGGCCGTCCGCTCTGGTACCAGATGTTCGGGACCACGGCTCCGTGCCCGTATTATGCCTGCACCGCAGAGAAAGGGATTCATGATTGTTCCCAGTGCGCACAGCTGCCTTGCGCGGAGTATTTTACGTATCCCGATCCCGAAATGGCGACCGAGTATAAGCAGTGGTGGTTCAAGCTTCGCATGAATAACTTAAAGAAAAGCAATCCGGACTGCAAGATCGAGGTATATGATACCTACGAGGAGAATGTCGTAAGATACTTCGTTGAGGATGATGACGACGAAGAGGCATAAAACCGATTTAAGAAATGATTAAGAAACGCACAGGAGTTGCGTAAAGACTTTCGGAAGGAACTGTTGTATGGTTAATACAGCAGCGGACGACCGGAAGTCTTTTTTTTGGTCCGCGAACAGAAAGTAAACGCGTAAGAAAGCGAGGAAATAAAAATGAGTGAGAAAAAAGAAGCAATTGTAACCGCAAAGGACTTAAGCAAGACCTTTTCCAACGAAAGCGTGCAGCAGCACGTGCTGAAAAATCTGAACCTGAACATCTGCAGAGGAGATTTTACGGTTATCATGGGAAACTCCGGTTCCGGTAAGAGCACGCTCCTCTACACGCTCTCCGGTATGGACCGGCCGACCCTCGGAACGGTAACCTACCACGTTGACGGCCGGGAGGTGGAAATCTCGAAGTACGGCAATGACGAGCTGGCAAAGTTCCGCAGAGACCATGCCGGATTTGTCTTCCAGCAGAATTATCTGAACGATTCGATGAGCGCGCTTGATAATGTCATGGTGTGCGGCCTTTTGAAGAATAAGGACCGCAAGGCACTTGCGGAGCGTGCGAAGAAGCTCCTTACCAGCGTGGAAATCGAGGAGCGTGACCAGCGCAAATTCCCGGCACAGCTTTCGGGCGGCCAGCAGCAGCGGGTAGCCGTTGTCAGAGGCGTCATCAACGAGCCCGAGATCCTGTACGCCGACGAACCGACCGGCGCGTTAAACTCCCAGAATACGGAAAATGTGCTCAACATCCTGACGGACCTGAACAAGCAGGGCCAGAGCATTGTTATGGTAACGCACACGATCAAGGCCGCCGAGCGCGGCAACCGCATCCTGTATCTCGCCGACGGCGTGATCACCTCGGAAATCGATCTCGGACCTTACGCCGGGGATTACCGTGACGAGAGCAACCCGAAACTCAGTGAGGCCAAGGAACGTCATGTGAAACTGAAGGCGTTCTTACAGGAAATGGGGTGGTAAGATGTATAAGCTTTGCTTTATTGCCTGGAACAATATGAAAAAGCAGAAGGGCGACATGATTACGTTTCTTCTGTTCACGATGCTTGCTTCGTTCCTGATCTTCCAGTGCGCTTCGGCGCTTCTCGGAATGGGAAAGGTAATGAACAGCCGTTTTGAAGACGTAAACGGCGCGGAAGTACTCATCTTCGGAGACGATTATGAGGAGGAAGTTACGGCGTGGGAACAGGCATTTGCCGAAACCAGGGACATTGTCGATGTGGAGAAGACGCCGTTTCTTCGGCTGTACTGCTCTTACCGGAATACGAAGGACAAGGAGTTTGAGGAGTACGAGTTTTATGTGGAGCCGTACACCGTCAACCCGAAATACATGAATCTCGGAATCGATTCGAAGAACCTTGGTGAGGACGACATTCTGGTTCCGATGTTTTTAAAGAGCCGCTTCGCAGTCGGCGACACGATGGAACTGAAATTTAACGATACCGTATATTCCTTCCGCGTTGCGGGCTATACCGAGGACCCTTACTTCTCGTCATCCATTAACGTTACGATTTATTACTGCCATATGTCCCGGTCGAGAATCGATACGATTGCAGCAAGCCATCCGGGACTTGCGGGAATGGGCATGATATTCCGCGGAAAAGTGGACGAAAAGGCACTGGATGACGGACTTCTGACCGCGGATGTCGAGAAGGCGGTTACGACGGCCTATCACAGGCTGATCGCGAACGCAGAGGAAGAGCATCCGGAGCGGAATTATAACAACTTTACGGCGGTTAACTGGCAGATGATGCGCGGCGGCGCACAGTTCCTTCCGCAGGTCGTTATGGCCGTGGTCCTTCTGTTCGCAGTTATCGTTTTGGCAGTCGCATTTGTCATCATCGCTTATGGTGTAAGGGACTTCATCCTTCGGAACATGAAGAATACCGGAATTTTGGAGGCAGCCGGCTATACGACCGCGACGCTTCGTGCGGCGCTGTGCGTGCAGATTGTCGTGGTTGCCTATGTCGGAAGTAAGATCGGTATCTTTGCGGGACTGTTGACGCAGAAGCCCTTCGGAAACCTTGTAAGCAGTATCCTCGGCATCTCGTGGAACCAGCCGGTCAATGTCGGCGCGGCGATCGGTACGCTTTTCGGACTTTCGCTTACCACGCTTCTGATCGCATGGCTTCTAGGCGGTCGGTATAAGAAGATTACGGTTCTCGACGCGCTGCGCGGCGGAATCAATACCCATAACTACAAAAAGAACCATATTCCGCTTGATAAGACGGCTATGCCGCTTCCGGTTGCGATGTCACTTAAGAGCACCCTCGGCGGAAAGCGGAGAAGCATCCTGCTGATTGCGATCACGGCGATTCTTGCTATCGCGATGACCTGTGGTTTTGCGCTTTATGAGTCGTTTGGCATGAATAAAAACGCGATGGGCGAGATGTTCGCCTTCGAGATCGGTACGATTCAGGTGATGAACGTCGACCCTGCCTGCGAGGAAGACCTGGCGAAAATGGAAGGCGTCAGCAACAGTTTAATGTATGTCGGATTTGAACCGGTCATCCGGTTCGGGGAAAAGGAGTATTCCGCTTACACATTTGCCGATGAGGATACGAATAAGCGTCTCAATCTGATGATGCTTAAGGGCCGCGTGGAGAAGCATGACAACGAGATCTTACTGACGCAGGCGCTTGCCGAGGAGCTCGGCTGCGGAATCGGAGACGTTGTAACGGTAACGCTCGGAAAGAAATCGGCGGAATATATCGTAACGGGATTTGACCAGCGGATGGAGCGAATGGGCAGAACCGCCAACATGACGCTTGCGGGAGCCGTGAAAGTGCTCGGTTCCGTTGAAAAAGTAACCTTTATCATTACCGCAAAGGAAGGCTACGGCTTTGACGATATGGAAAAGGGAGTAAAGGACGTCTGTGCGGCGCATGACTGCAATGACTTTGTTATCGTCAACAGCGAGAAATACATGAAGGTTACGACCGGTACGGTGTCGATGGCCATGAAAGCGGTATGTGCCGTAATTTCCCTGGTTACCATATTCATCGTTTCGTTTACCATTGCCCTGATCATCCGCGGAAAGATTACCCGCGAATGGCGCGCCATGGGCATTGACAAGGCCCTCGGCATGACGAGCGGCCAGCAGATTGTGCAGATTATGCTTTCCAACCTTCCCGCCGTAATAATCGGGAGCATCCTCGGGGTCGTTCTTGCAGGCCCCGCGGGAAGCGCCCTGTGCCGGGTAATCTTCAGTCTGTTCGGCATGAAGAAGGTCGTTTTCGGCGCATCGATCTTCTTTAAGACCATAAGCGCCGCAAGTATCATCCTGATGGCAGCCGTTACCGCCGCCCTCATGGGTTTGCGTGTACGCCGCATGAAACCGGTTGAGATGATCACGGAGGAATAAGAAAAGAAAGAAGCGGGAAGCCTTTAGCGGGCTTCCCGCTTTTGATGCAGAACAGTAACAATATCAAATGAAAGATTTACCAAAGAAATTTCCGGTTGATTTCGTAGAGTTTCCAACCCGCTAGAACCAAATGATAAGCCATCACATTATACGGGTGGGCCTTCTGTGTCACACGAAGTGTATAAACCTTGCCGCCTTCCCGGAATACAATATCTCCGGACCGTTCCTTCGTGTCGGAATTGAAAGGAACTATGTGATCGTCCTTGACATTCTTCCGTCTGTCTATTGTAATGGTAAAAGTATTATAGCCGTTTTTCTTGACGGATACCCAAGATGGATGGCCTTGGCACTGCGCAGTATTGGTTATGCCCGTCAAAGTAACATTTATCGTGTCGCCATTCCAGCCGACCTTTACCTTTACGGTTTGGCCTTTTTTGATGGTTTTCTTCGTGGCAGCTTCAGCGACGTTAGCTGGAAACATGGTTGCTACCAGGGCAAACAGACAAACGAAACAGACGAGCCTTTTCAGAACATTTTTCATTTTTCACAACCTCCCGTAACAAATTATTATGTAATACCCCTTGTATGGGAAGCCCGAAAAAGATGGTAATCCATAACGGGCGTAAAAAATTTCCCATACAGTAAAAATATCATATAAAATGAACGAAAGCAAGGGATTTAGTTGAAGGGCTCAAGGAGCTTATTCGTGTTTCGGTCTTTTGCTTTTTCTTTCGCCGTGCTATACTGGATATAATAAGCGGACCGAACCGGCGGAAGACCTAAAGAAATCGGAGGGAACCATGCATTACCAGGTTTTGATTGTTGATGATGAAATTGAGCTTGCAAAGATGACGGCGGAATATCTGACGATGTTCGATGTGACGGCGGCAAGCGTTTACAGTGCAGCGGCCTGCTATGCTTTTTTTGAGGAAAATACGGCGGAGCTGATTCTTCTTGACATCAATCTCGGCGACGGCTCCGGTTTTTCGGTCTGCAAAAAGCTCAGGGAAGAGTATGACCTTCCGATTCTCTTCATCAGCGCCCGCCAGAGTGACGATGACGTGCTGGCGGCGCTCAGCATCGGCGGGGACGATTATATCAAAAAGCCTTACAGCCTTTCGGTCCTTCTTGCAAAGGTAAAGGTCAACCTGAAGCGGGTCGGCCGGTTACGGGAGGCCTGGGCCGTGGGAACCGGAACAACGGTCGCATTTGCCTTAGATGCCGCAACGATGTCGGCAGTCCGTAACGGGGAGCGGATTCCGTTAAAGGCGAAGGAATTTGCCCTTCTTAAGTGTCTTTATGAGCACCGCAACACGATCGTAACGAAGGAAGTTCTGTTCAATGAGGTATGGGGCGATACATTTTACAGCGACGGAACGCTGAATGTGCATATCCGTAAGCTTCGTGAGAAACTGGAAGACGACCCGAATGCGCCGGCGCTTATCAAGACCGTCTGGGGCACGGGATATATTTTGGAGACTGAGGAATGAAGTATCGGAACCGAATTGTGATCGCGTATGTCCTGATCATGCTGGCCGCGCTTTTTATCATGCTGCATGCGACGAAGCAACGTACGATGAAGTCTAGGGATATGGTGGCATACAACGACGAGATCCACCGCATCGCGGAGGAATATCTTGCCGGCAAAGGCATCCCGGAAATCGAGGCGGCGCATGGCTGCAGGATCGTTCTCTTAAGCGACTCGGAGGCGGAAATCGTGCGGGGATATGCGGATTATGCCCTTGTGATGGATTTCGCGCCGGAAGGCGAAGTGATCGGAAAAGTAATCTGGCATGACGTGAGTGGCGGATTTGAGGCATCACGCCGCCGGACCAGGCGGACGATGATTGTATTCTGGTGCGTCGTATTTGCCCTCGGGCTCGTATTTGTCGGCCTTTTGGACTGGTATCTGCTGAAGCCGACGCGGGAGATGAAGAATCTCGCGGGCGAGATTGCAAAAGGCAATCTCGATGTTCCGCTGCCGATCCGAAAACATAACCCCTTCGGGAACCTGGTGGAAGGTTTTGACCTTATGCGGGAGGAGCTGCGGGCGTCTCGGGAACGCGAGACGGAAGCGGAAAAGGCGAAGAAGGAACTTGTTGCAGAGCTTGCCCATGATATCAAAACCCCGGTTGCAACGATCCGGGCGACCTGTGAAGTGCTTGAGTTGCGCCAGCAAAGACGCCTCGGGCAGCTTACAGAGGGCACGGACGGAGCGGCGGAAGGAAATGCGGAGCGGGAAGAGGCCATTGCGGATGCAAAAGATGTGCTTGAGAAGGCGCAGACCATCTCTCATAAAACCGATACGATCAAGCAGCTGATGGACAATGTATTCCAGACGACGCTTGAGGAACTCGACCGCATCGAGGTGAAGCCGGTGGAGGAGAGTTCGACGGTAATCGAAGAGTACTTCCGCAATCTGAAAAATTACGGAAACATTTTTTTGGACAATCCGATTCCCCATTGCCTTGTTTACATGGACCGGCTTCGCATGGAGCAGGTCATCGACAACGTGGTCGGAAACTCGCACAAATACGCCGGCACCGACATTCATGTCCGGTTTGAGGAAGTAACGATGAAGGCGGCGGATAAGACGGACGCCGTATTTGTCCGTATCCGGATCCATGACGACGGGCCGGGCGCGCCGGAGGACGAGCTTCCGATGCTGATGCAGAAATATTACCGAGGAAGCGCTGCGAAGGAGAAGGCCGGGTTCGGACTCGGGCTTTACCTGGTGCGCTCCTATATGGAGAAACAGGGCGGCGGTGCGGAAGTTTATAACGAAAACGGGTTTACGGTGAACCTGTACCTGAGAAAGGTGTAAATCCCATGCGGCAGGTTTCGGATTATTGGAAAGAGAAATTCGGCTGTAAAGTCTACCGGATTGCGATTAACGGCGGATTTACCTGTCCGAACCGGGACGGAACGCTCGGAAGCAGGGGGTGTATCTTCTGTTCTGCGGGCGGAAGCGGCGAATTTGCCGGCGATCCGAAAAGGAGCGTTACCGAACAGATCGAGGAAGGAAAGAAGAGGGTTTCTTCGAAGATTCGGACCGGTGCATACATCGCTTACTTTCAGGCATATACGAATACCTACGCTTCAACGGAACGGCTGCGGGAACTGTTCACGGAAGCAATCCGGCATCCGGATATCGTCGGGCTTTCCATCGCCACAAGACCGGACTGCCTGCCGGAACCGGTGCTGATGCTTCTTAGCGAGCTGAACCGCATAAAACCGGTATCGGTGGAACTCGGACTTCAGACGAGCAACGAAGAAACGGCGCGTTACATACGCAGGGGATATCCGCTTTTTGTATATGACAATGCCGTGCGGGAGCTTAAGAGCCGCGGGATTGAGGTAATTACCCATGTAATCTTAGGGCTTCCCGGGGAAACGGTAACCGATATGGTCGAAACGGTCCGTCATGCATGCCTCACGGGAACGGACGGCATCAAATTGCAGCTTCTGCATGTGCTTCGCGGAACCGATCTGTATGAGGAATACCTTGCCGGACGGGTTCCGGTGATGGAACTTGAAGAATATATCGAAGTATTGAGGGCATGTCTTTCGGTAATCCCGGAGCATGTCGTCATTCACCGGCTGACCGGCGACGGCGATAAGAAGCTTTTAGTCGCGCCGTTATGGAGCGCCGATAAGAAGCGGGTGATAAACCGGATCAAAAAGGAATTCGGCTGAGAAAGAATTTAGAGCAATAAGAAACGGGTGGTTCGAAGCCACCCGTTTTGTTTATGATTCCACGGTTTTTCGAAATTGCCGTTGATAACAGAGGCATTTTCGCTTTGGCAGCAGGCTATTAAGCCTCACTCTCCGCGGAGCAGTTTCAGAAGACGTCTTGCGGCTTCCTTCGTATCCTCGGGGTTACCGAAGGTGGAGAAGCGGAAGTAGCCTTCGCCGCAGGCACCGAAGCCCTCGCCGGGCGTTCCGATTACCTGAATTTCGTTTAAGAGACGGTCAAAGAAGGACCAGCTGTCGATTCCTTCCGGACAACGCATCCAGATATAAGGGGAATTCTTACCGCCGCAGTACCATACGGAGGCAGCATCAAGTGCTTCCATCAGAACGGCGGCATTGTTTTTGTAAATGCGAAGATTATCGTGGATCTGCTTCTGGCCTTCGGGCGTGAAGACGGCCGAAGCACCCTTCTGGATGATGTAGGAAACGCCGTTTGTTTTGGTCGTACGGTTGCGCACCCACATATCGTTGAGGCTTACGCCGTTTCGGACAAGGTCACGCGGGATCACGGTATAGCCGAGGCGGGTTCCGGTGAAGCCGGCGGTTTTGGAAAGCGAGCAGATCTCGATGGCGCAGGTCTTAGCGCCCGGAATCTCGAAAATGCTTCTCGGAAGGGCCGGATCCTCGATGAATGCCTCATAAGCGGCATCAAAAAGAATAATGGAACCGTGGCGGTTTGCAAAATCCACCCAGCGTTTTAATTTGGCTCTGTCAAATACGGCGCCGGTCGGGTTGTTCGGAGAGCAGATATACAACAGATCGGCTACCGCGGAGTCATCGGGCTCAGGCAGGAATCCGTTCTCGCGTCCCGAAGCGAGATGAACAATCCGGCGGCCGGCCATGACATTGGCATCCACATAAGCCGGATAGGCAGGCTCGATTACGAGGGAGCTGCCGCTTCGGTCAAACAGATCGAGAATGTCGCCGAGCTCGTCGCTTGCGCCGCTTGAGACAAATACTTCCTCCGTGGTCACGTCTACCCCGCGGCCCTGGTAATACTTCGCAATCGTTTCGCGGAGTTCCGGAGCGCCGCATTCGGGCATATAGCCGTGGAAGCGGGACGCATCGGCCTGGTCGTCAACGGCTTCGTGAAGCTTCTTGATAACGGCGTCACAAAGGGGAAGGGAAACATCGCCGATGCCCATGCGGTACATATGTACGCCGGGGTGCTGTTCCTGATAGGCCTTCACCTTCTGGGCGATGCGGAAGAACAGATAGGAGTCCTTCAGTTTTGTATAGTTCATATTCGGTAAAATCATTAGAGTATCCTCCCGGGTTTGCATTCGTTAAGGGATTGTTTCAATATGCCGTCAACAGAATACGACACATCGCCCTGTATGTCAATCGATTGTCAGATCGTCGAGATGCCGAGCGTAACTTCCTCAAGCACGTCGAGCAGGATGCGCACGGTGTCAAGCGAGGTTAACATCACGGTTCCCTGCTGGGCCGCGCACCGGCGGATGGCAACGCCGTCGCCGTAATGGATGCCGGACAGGATCGCACGGGTGTTAATGATGTAGCTGACATAGCCGGCACGGATGGACTGAAGGACTTCGTCGCTGTGCTCGCTTGGCTTGTGGCGGATTCTGGTCCGGATGCCGTGCTCGCGGAGCACCTCTCCGGTCAGCGTGGTCGCTTCAATGTTAAAGCCCATATTGTAGAAGCGGCGGATAAGCGGAACGACTTCCTCCTTATCCTCGTCGGCAACGCTTACCAGAACGGTACCGTAGTTACGAAGCGTAAGTCCGGAAGCGATCAGAGCCTTGTAGGCCGCACGGTGAATCCGCTCGTCATAGCCGATGGCTTCACCGGTGGACTTCATCTCCGGGGACAGGTAGGCGTCCATGCCGCGCAGTTTCGAGAAGGAGAAGGACGGCACTTTCACGTAATACCGCTTTTTCTCCTCGGGATACAGGCAGGTGATGCCCTGCTCCTCTAAGGAATGGCCGAGCATGGCAAGTGTTCCGATGTCCGCGAGGCTGTACCCGGTTGCCTTCGAGAGGAACGGAACCGTTCTCGAAGAACGGGGATTGACCTCGATGATGTATACATTTTCCGAACTGTCAACAATGAACTGAATGTTGAAAAGGCCGACAATTCCGATGCCTAAGCCGAGCTTTTCCGCATAGCTTAAGATGGTCTTCTTAACGTTGTCGGAAAGGCTGTACGGCGGATATACGCTGATGGAGTCGCCGGAGTGCACGCCGGTCCGCTCAACCAGTTCCATAATGCCGGGAACGAAGACCTTCTTTCCGTCGCAGACGGCGTCAACCTCCACTTCCTTGCCGCGGATATAACGGTCAACGAGAACCGGCTTGTCCTTGTCGATTTCAACCGCATGCTGCAAATATTCGCGAAGGGATTCCTCCTTCGAAACGATCTGCATGGCACGGCCGCCGAGGACGAAGCTCGGGCGAACGAGAACCGGATAGCCGATTTCGGCTGCCGCCTTAACGCCTTCTTCAATGCTTGTAACGGCTCGGCCTTCCGGCTGCGGGATGCCAAGCGTAAGCAGAAGGTGCTCGAACTGGTCACGGTCTTCGGCACGGTCGATTGCGGCACAGTCCGTACCGATAATCTTTACGCCGCGTTGTGCGAGGGAATCCGCCAGGTTGATGGCGGTCTGTCCGCCGAGGGTCGCGATGACGCCTTCAGGCTGCTCCATTTCGATGATGTTCATGACATCTTCCGTGCAAAGCGGCTCGAAATACAGCTTGTCGGAGCAGGTATAATCGGTGGAAACCGTTTCCGGATTGTTGTTAATGATAATGGCCTCGTAACCGGCCGCACGAATCGTCTTCACCGCATGAACGGTGGAGTAGTCGAATTCGACGCCCTGGCCGATACGGATCGGGCCGGAGCCGAGTACGACGATTTTCTTTCGTTCGGAAATGACGGACTCGTTCTCCTCTTCATAGGTTGAGTAAAAATAAGGGATATAGCTTGCAAATTCCGAAGCGCAGGTATCGATCATCTTATAGACGGGAAGGATTCCCGCCTCTTTCCGGAAGTTGCACACGTCAAGCTCGGACAGATTCCAAAAGCCTGCAATCGTGCGGTCGGAAAATCCCATGCGCTTCGCCTCACGAAGCAGCTTTGCGTCTTTTGGGGAAGCCGCCAGAAGGCGTTCCGTTTCGACGATGTTTTTAAGCTTCCTAAGGAAGAAGCGGTCAATCTTCGTGGCTTCGAAAATCCGGTCAATATCGCAGTTAAGGCGCAACAGCTGTGCAATCGCGAAAATCCGGTCGTCGGTTCCGATCGCGATGTATTTGAGTAGGTCCGCCTCGCTCATGGCGTCAAATTTGGCCATATATAAGTGGCGGGCGCCGTTCTCAAGGGAGCGGATGCCCTTTAAGAGGCTTTCTTCAAAGGTACGTCCGATGCTCATTGCTTCGCCGGTTGCCTTCATCTGCGTTGAGAGGGAGTTGTCCGCGTCGGCGAATTTGTCGAACGGGAAGCGTGGCATTTTGGTGACAACATAGTCAAGCGTCGGCTCGAAGGAAGCGGGCGTATTGGCGATACGGATCTCGTCGAGCGTCATGCCGATACCGATTTTTGCGGAAACGCGGGCAATCGGATAGCCGCTTGCCTTTGAAGCAAGGGCCGAGGAACGGGAAACTCTCGGGTTTACTTCGATCAGATAGTATTGGAACGAGTTCGGGTCAAGCGCGAACTGGACGTTGCAGCCGCCTTCGATTTTCAGGGCGCGGATGATCTTGAGCGCGCTGTCACGGAGCATATGGTACTCGCGGTTGGTAAGCGTCTGCGAGGGACATACGACGATGGAGTCGCCGGTATGAATGCCGACGGGATCGAGGTTTTCCATGTTGCAGACCGTGATCGCGGTGTCGTTTTTGTCACGGATCACTTCGTATTCGATTTCCTTGAAGCCCTTGATGCTCTTCTCAATCAGAACCTGGCTTACCGGGGAGAGGGAGAGGGCATTTTTGAGCATCGGGATGAATTCTTCTTCGTTATCGGCAAATCCGCCGCCGGTTCCGCCGAGTGTGAACGCAGGCCGGAGCACGACCGGAAAACCGATTTCCTTTGCAATGCGAAGGCCGTCTTCCTCGTTGGTCGCGATATCCGAAGGAAGCACGGGCTCGCCGAGTTCCTCACACAGTTCCTTGAACAGCTCGCGGTCCTCCGCGCGTTCGATGGAATGGCCGTCGGTACCAAGCAGCTCCACGCGGCACTCTTCAAGGACGCCCTTTTTCTTAAGCTGCATCGCGAGGTTCAGGCCGGTCTGGCCGCCGATTCCCGGAAGCAGTGCATCCGGACGTTCGTAGCGGATGATCTTTGCGATAAATTCGAGCGTTAACGGCTCCATATAAACCTTATCCGCAATCGAGGTGTCGGTCATGATGGTTGCGGGGTTGCTGTTACATAAAATGACCTCGTAGCCTTCTTCTTTTAATGCAAGGCACGCCTGGGTGCCTGCGTAATCGAACTCCGCGGCCTGTCCGATGACAATCGGGCCGGAGCCGATGATCAGTACTTTTTTGATATCAGTTCTTTTCGGCATGATACTCCTCCATCAGACGGATAAACCGGTCGAATAAATACATACTGTCCTGCGGTCCCGGTGCGCTTTCGGGATGATACTGCACGCTGAACGCCCGGTCCTTTTCACAAGCGACGCCTTCGATGGTATTGTCGAGAAGGTTTTTGTGCGTTACCGTAAGCGGGGTGTTCGCAAGGCTGTCCGCATCAACCGCGTAGGAATGGTTCTGCGAGGTGATCTCGATGCGGCCGGTGGTCAGGTCTTTCACCGGATGGTTGCCGCCGCGGTGGCCGAAGAGCAGTTTATAGGTTTTTGCGCCGTAGGCAAGGGAAAGAATCTGGTGTCCGAGGCAGATGCCGAAGATCGGTTGGCTTCCGATCAGCGAGCGGACCGTTGCAATCGTTTCCGGTACGTCGGTCGGATCGCCGGGGCCGTTACTGAGCATGATGCCGTCCGGATTCATCGAACGGATCACGTCGGCGCCGGTATTGTAGGGAACAACCGTAACCGTACAGCCGTGTGCCAGCAGGGAACGGAGAATGTTCCGCTTCATGCCGCAGTCGATCAGCACGACGTGAAGGTTTACGGAAGAGGGCTTCGCGTTTTTCGTCGCGAAGGATGCTTCGAAAAGAAGACCGTGGCCGCGCTCCGGATCGGATTCGTCCGCCGGGGTAAAGGTTTCAATCTCTTTACAGCTTACGCGGGAAACGGCATTGTTTAAAAGTTTCGCCTCCCGAAGAATCTTAAGACCTTCCGGGAGGGAGGTTTCCGAACTTGTGAGAAGCACTTTGCGGGAGCCGAGATCCCGAATGGAACGGCCGATCTTCCGCGTATCCACGCCGGCGATTCCGGGAATTCCGAACCGTTCCATGACCGAGCCGAGGGTTTCTTCGCTTCGGAAATTGGAAGGTTCGTCGTTGTACTCGCGTACGATCAGACCGCCGATGGTCGGGACTTTGGTTTCATAATCCGCCCTGGCCATACCGTAGTTGCCGATCAGCGGGTATGTCATGACGACCGCCTGGTCTGTGTAGGAAGGATCGGAGAGGATTTCCTGATAGCCCGCCATGGAGGTGTTAAAGACGATTTCCAGAACCGCGTCTTTCTTTGCTCCGAAGCCGTAGCCGAGGTATTCCGCGCCGTCTTCCGTAATGAGTTTCCTGTCTGTTTCGTGTAACATTTTCCATCCATCCCTTTCCCGGAACGGGGGTTCCGGTCTTTTCTATCCCGAAAGGAACCGCTTCGGGTTCCTTCTGAAAAGCTGTTTCGAAATACTCCGTTATTTCGTGCTGAGCCGCTGCTCGAACCGGTCCTTTCGCGTATCAGCAGGAACCGCGGTCGGGTATTCGCCGTTAAAGCAGGCGCTGCAGAAATCACAATTACCGACCAGTCCGCCGAGTTCATCAACCGGCAGATATCCGAGGGAATCCACGCCGATCATCTTAGCTATTTCCTCTACGGAATGCCGGCAGGCGATCAGATGCTCTTCCGAATCGATATCGGTGCCGTAGTAGCAGGGGTGCAGAAACGGCGGCGCCGTAACGCGCATATGGATTTCGCGGGCTCCGGCTTCTCTTAGCATCCTTACGATATGCCCGCTGGTCGTACCGCGCACGATGGAATCGTCAATCAGAACGATCCGCTTGTCCTTTACCGTTTCGGCAACGGCCGCCAGCTTGATGCGGACGGCTTCCATGCGCCCTGCGGGGGCGATGAAGGTACGGCCGATGTATTTGTTTTTGATAAGTCCGATTCCGTACGGAATGCCGGAACTTCTGGAGAAGCCGATGGCTGCATCGAGTCCCGAATCCGGAACACCGATGACGATGTCGGCTTCGGCCGGACGTGTCTTAGCGAGGATTTCCCCGGCGCGGACTCTGGCCGCGTGTACGGATACCCCGTCAATGACCGAATCCGGTCTTGCAAAATAAATATATTCGAAAATGCAGTGACTTACGTGTGCCGTGCCGCAATGTTCCCTGCGGGAGGTAATGCCGTCTTTACTGAATACGAGCATTTCTCCGGGCTCCACGTCGCGAATCGGTGTCGCGCCGACCGCATGCAGGGCACAGGTTTCGGAAGCGATAATATAGGTTCCGTCCGCGGTCTGCCCGTAGCAGAGAGGCCGGAAACCATGCGGATCCCGTACGCAGATCAGTTTCTGCGCGGACATGACGATTAAGGAAAATGCGCCTTCGAGCGCTTCCACGGCGCGGCTTACGGCATCTTCGATCGAAGGTGTCCGCAGACGTTCCTTTGTCACAAGGTAGGCAATCGTTTCGGTGTCGCTTGATGTATGGAAGATCGCGCCCGAAAGTTCGAGTTCGGAGCGAAGCTCCGCAGCATTGGCCAGATTACCGTTATGAGCGATCGCCATTTTCCCTTTCTGGTGGTTCACTTCGATCGGCTGCACGTTATTGCGTCCGTTTCCGCCCGTTGTCGCATAACGCGTATGGGCAACCGCCATCGTGGCAGCAGGGAAGGAAGCAAGTACCGGCCGCGGAAAGACGTCGTTTACCAGACCGACATCTTTATGGGAAATGAAAACCCCGTCGTCATTAACGACGATGCCGCAGCTTTCCTGGCCGCGGTGCTGCAGGGCGTACAGGCCGTAATAGGCGGTTTCCGCAACTGCCTGGGGCGTCTTTGCAAAGACGCCGAACACGCCGCATTCTTCATGGATATCACTCATCCTATTTTACCTCACTTATCCCTATAATCAAGTGCGGCTGCAATAAAACCCGCAAAAAGCGGATGCGGCCGGTTCGGACGGGACTTGAATTCCGGATGGAACTGCACGCCGACATAGAAAGGACGCTCCGCAAGTTCCACGGTTTCGACCAGTAGACCGTCGGGAGAAAGGCCGCTCAGCGTAAGCCCTGCGCGGACAAGCGCATCGCGGTAATCGTTATTGAATTCATAGCGGTGACGGTGACGTTCGCTGATGTGAAGCGTCCCGTAGCAACGCTCCATCGTCGTTCCCGGAACGATCTCGCACGGATAAGCGCCGAGACGGAGGGTTCCGCCTTTGTCGATGTCGTCGCTCTGGCCCGGCATGAAGTCGATGACCTTGTCACGGCACTGTTCGTCAAATTCGCCGGAGTTTGCCTTCGGGATGCCGAGTACGTTGCGGGCGTATTCGATAACGATGATCTGCATGCCGAGACAGATGCCGAAGCAGGGAATCTGATGCTCGCGGGCGAATCGGGCGGAAAGAATCATGCCTTCAATGCCGCGGTTGCCGAAGCCGCCCGGAATAATGATGCCGTGAAGCCCTTCAAGGGTTTCCGCGACGGTTTCCGGCGTAATCCCTTCGGAATCGATCCAACGGATCTCTACATGGGTGTTGTTTACATAGCCTGCGTGGCGGAGAGCTTCGGCGACGGAAAGATAGGCATCGTGAAGGCCGACGTATTTGCCGACGAGACCGATGCACACATTTTCCGTACGGGACTTGATACGTGATACCATGTCGGTCCATTCCGTTAGGTCGGGTTCCGGCGTCTTAAGGCCGAGCTCGCGGCACACAACCGTCGAGAAATTCGAGCGCTCCAACATCAGAGGCGCCTCATAGAGGTTCGGAAGCGTGATGTTTTCGATAACGCAGTCCGGTTTTACGTTGCAGAAGAGGGAAATCTTACGGAATATGGAATCCTCCAAAGGTTCGTCGCAACGCAGAACGATGATGTTCGGGTTGACGCCCATGCCCTGCAGTTCCTTGACCGAATGCTGCGTCGGTTTGGTCTTGTGCTCCTCCGAGCCGTGCAGGTAAGGAACAAGCGTAACATGAATGAAGAGGCTGTTTTCGCGCCCGACTTCGAGGGAAATCTGGCGTACAGCCTCAATAAACGGTTGGGATTCAATGTCTCCGATGGTACCGCCGATTTCGGTGATGACAACATCAGCGCCGGAGTGACGGCCGACGTTATAGACAAAATCCTTGATTTCATTTGTGATGTGCGGGATGACCTGCACGGTGGAGCCGAGGTATTCGCCGCGCCGCTCCTTGTTTAAGACGTTCCAGTAAACCTTACCGGTCGTAAGGTTTGAGTAGCGGTTCAGGTCTTCGTCGATAAACCGCTCATAGTGGCCGAGGTCCAGGTCGGTTTCCGCGCCGTCTTCGGTCACATAAACTTCGCCGTGCTGATACGGGCTCATGGTTCCCGGATCAACATTGATGTAAGGGTCGAGTTTCTGCGCGGCAACCTTTATGCCGCGCGCTTTCAAAAGACGCCCGAGGGACGCTGCCGTAATGCCCTTTCCGAGTCCGGATACAACACCGCCGGTAACGAAAATATACTTTGTCATAGTTTTGCCTCCCATAAATCGTGTCTTGGTTTCCTGTTTGATTGCGGTATTATTGTCCGCTTGCGCCGTAGTTCGCAAGAACTCTGGCAGACGGATCGTTTACGTTGCAGCCCTCCCAGGAACGGTTGGGCATCCAGAAGTCGACGATCATTTCGGACTGTCCGGGATAATACTGCTCGAAAATCTCGCGGTACAGAAGGGATTCCTTCGTGAAAGGCTGTGCATGCGTGTAACGTGCGCGCCTCTTTTCAAATTCCTCATCGGTGTACTGCGATTCCGCATATTCCTTTAAGTAATCGACCATCGAGTGGCCTACGGCGTCGGAAAAAGCGGCTTTTTCACGCCACAGAATCGAATCCGGAAGGTACCCGAGGCCTTCGAAAGCGTGGCGGAGCAGGTATTTTCCTTTGCCGTAACGGTTGATCTTCATTTCGGGATCCAGGCTCATGACATAGCGGACAAAATCAAGATCGCCGAAGGGAACGCGCGCCTCAAGGGAGTTTACGCTGATGCAGCGGTCCGCACGGAGCACATCGTACATATGCAGCTCGCGGACACGTTTCTCGGCTTCTTTCTGGAATTCCGCGGCATTCGGAGCGAAGTCGGTGTATTTGTAACCGAAGATTTCGTCTGAAATCTCGCCGGTCAGAAGCACGCGGACATCGGTATGCTCATGAATGGCTTTGCAGACAAGGTACATACCCATGCTGGCGCGGATCGTCGTAATATCGTAAGTGCCCAAAAGGTGAATGACATCGGAAAGGGAGGAAAGCACCTCGTCCGGGGTCATATAGACTTCCGTATGGTCGGCGCCGATGAAATCGGCAACAGTTTTTGCATATTTCAGGTCGATGGCGTCTTCGCTCATGCCGATGGCAAATGTGCGGATCGGCTTGTCGCTTTGTTTGGCGGCGATGGCGCAGACGAGGGAGGAATCAAGGCCGCCCGAAAGCAGGAAGCCGACATTGGCGTCCGCAACAAGGCGCTTGTCAACGCCCGCGACAAGCTTTTCGCGGATGTTCCTGCAGGCCGTTTCCAGATCATCATGGCAGACCGAGGCAGGGGAGGAAATATCTTCGTAACGGTGGAATTCACCGCCCTTATAGTAACAGCCGGGCGGGAACGGAAGAATGTGCTCGCAAAGCCCCGTAAGGTTCTTCGGCTCACTGACGAAGATGATCACGCCGGAACGGTCATAGCCGTAATAAAGAGGCCGGATGCCGATCGGGTCGCGTGCGGCAATGAATTCGCCGCTCTTTCCGTCATAAATGACGCAGGCAAATTCCGCGTCGAGTTTTGCAAACATATCCGTACCGTATTCGCGGTACATGGGAAGAAGGATTTCACAGTCGCTGTCGCTGGTAAACGTATACCCTTTGGCGGCCAGACGGTCGCGCTCCGCGGCAAAGCCGTACAACTCGCCGTTGCATACGACATAATCCCCCTCAAGGGAGAACGGCTGCATACCGCCGTCGGTAAGATCCATGATTGCAAGTCTGTGGAAGCCGAGAACGCCTTTTCCGACATTTACGATGCGCGTATCATCGGGACCGCGCGACACGGTCTGCGCAAAGCCCTCCGTAAATGCTCTCGGGTCTGCTACAGGCCCGCAATATCCGATTATTGAACACATAACTGAATTCCCCGTTTCTTGTTTTATATACTCGGTATCGGCGCCATGTCCCAAGAAGGGTCATGCCGCCGATATCGGTTTATGGTTATGATGAGATTATTGGTTATTCCACATCCTGCAAAGCGTCGTAGCCTTCTTCACCGGTGCGGACCTTGATAACATTTTCCACATCGTATACGAAGATCTTGCCGTCACCGATATGGCCGGTGTAAAGAACTTTCTTGGCGGTCTCGATAACTTTTCTTACGGGAACCGCAACGACTACGATGTCAACCTGGATCTTCGGAAGCAGCGTTGCCTCAACCGGAACGCCTCGGTAGAACTCAGGCTTACCTTTCTGGATACCGCATCCGAGTACGTGGGAAACGGTCATGCCGGTGATTCCGATATCCATCATGGCTGCTTTCAGTTTCTCAAAGCGGGACTCGCGGCATACGATTTCGATCTTCGTGAACTTCGGAGTACCGTCATCGACAACTGCCGCAACTTTCTTAACGGGAACCGCTTCGGCAACAGGAGTATCGCCGGTTACCGCAACTGCCTCGGCAGCTTCGGGGAAGCTGTAGGTTAATTCGGCAACAGCGGGAGCAAAATCTGCGTAAGCACTCGGAAGACCGTGCTCGGTGCTGTCAAGACCGCGGATCTCTTCTTCTGCGGAAACGCGAAGGCCGATGGTTTTCTTAATGATGATAAAGGTGATCGTCATGCACAATGCAGTCCAGGCAAGGATTGCTGCAATACCGAGCGTCTGAACGCCTAACAGCTTGGCGCTTCCGGTATAGAACAGGCCCTTCAGTCCGGCAGGAGCATCGGGGTTCGAAAGAAGACCTACCGCGATGGTTCCCCAGATACCGTTTGCGAAATGAACGCCTACGGCACCGACCGGGTCATCAATATGGCATTTCAGATCAAGTACTTCTACAACAACGACTACGAGGATACCGGAAACGATACCGACGATGCAGGCGCCGAGTGCGTCAAGCGAATCGCAACCTGCGGTAATTCCTACAAGACCTGCAAGAGATGCGTTCAAACACATGGAAACATCGGGCTTGCCGTTTTTGAACCAGGTGAACAGAAGCGTTACACAGGTGGCAACGGCCGGAGCAACCGTGGTCGTTACGAAGATGGAAGCAAGGGAGGTGCCGTCCCAGGCGGCTGCACCGTTGAAACCGTACCAGCCGAACCAGAGGATGAAGCATCCGAGGGCACCGAGGGTGATGGCGTGACCGGGGATAGCGTTAACCTTGGTCACTTTGCCGTCCTTATCGCGGTTGTATTTGCCGAGACGGGGACCAACAAGGATCGCACCGATCAAAGCGGTGATACCGCCGACGGAGTGAATGGCTGCGGAACCTGCGAAATCATGGAAGCCGAGCTTTACAAGCCAGCCCTGGCTGTTCCATACCCAGCCTGCTTCAATGGGATATACGAACAGGGAAATAACTGCGGAATAAATACAATAGGAAACGAATTTGGTACGTTCTGCCATGGAACCGGAAACGATGGTAGCGGCCGTTGCACAGAACACAAGGTTGAATACGAAGGAGGGAGCCATGCCGTCCGAGAGGAATTTACCGAAATCGGTGAAAATATTCAGATTCGGGATTCCGATCACGCCAAATGCGTAATCCTCAGCCATCATAAGGGAAAAACCGAGGAGGATGAATACGACGGTGCCGATACAGAAGTCCATAAGGTTCTTCATGATAATGTTACCGGCGTTCTTGGCACGGGTAAAACCGGTCTCGACCATGGCAAATCCGGCCTGCATGAAGAACACGAGTGCGGCTCCGATCAGGAACCAGATTCCAAAAGCTTCTTTTGTGACGATGGATGTAATTTCTTCGGTGATTGACATAACAATGCACCTCCTTTTTAATTATTCCGGTGCGGGCCAATCGGAGTGCAAACCCGCACCGGTAGGGGGATGGATTATTTTACGCTGAACAGGATGTCGCCGTAAGTCGGGTAAGGCCAGTAGGACTTGGCGGTAATCGTTTCAGCTTCGTCGCAGGCGATACGGAGTTCGCTCATTGCGACAAGTACGCGGTCGCGGATCAGAACGGATTCGGAAACAACGTCTTCCGCACCGCTGAGAGCGGTCATAGCCTGCTCAAGCACTTCGGTCCGGGCGTCGATCGTATCGGCGAGTGCGGAGAGGCGGGCAATCAGCTTGCGGTCTCTTGTGCACGGAAGAGAATCGTCAACCGCTTTTCTTGCGGAAACGTCTCTGGCGAGATCCGAAGCATAATGTGCGACTGCCGGAGCAATCTGCGTCTTGGTCATGTTGATCATCGTATTGGCTTCGATCGTAACGGTCTTGCAATAGTTCTCAAGCATGATCTCGGTACGGGACTTTAACTCCTCAACGGTAAATACGCCGTGAGAGGTAAGCATGTCCACATTTTTCTTATCCATAAGATGCGGCATGCAGTCTGCCGTAGTACGGTAGTTGGAAAGGCCGCGGACCTCGGTTGCTTCCTTGATCCAGGCTTCGTCATAACCGTTGCCGTTGAAGATGATGCGCTTATGATCCTTGATTGTCTTCTTGATCATGTCATGCAGCGCGGTTTCGAAATCGGCAGCGCCCTCGAGGCGGTCTGCGTAAATCTTCAGGGATTCCGCAACGGCACTGTTCAGCATGATGTTTGCACAGGCGATGCTGTTTGAAGAACCGAGCATACGGAATTCAAACTTGTTTCCGGTAAATGCGAACGGTGACGTACGGTTACGGTCGGTCGTGTCACGGTTGAACTGCGGCAATACGTCTACGCCGAGCTTCATCGTCTGCTTCGCTGCGCCCTGGTAAGGGGTATCGTTTTCGATGGCCTGAAGAACGGCGTTCAGCTCGTCGCCGAGGAACATCGAGATAACGGCGGGCGGTGCCTCGTTAGCGCCGAGACGGTGGTCGTTACCGGCCGTTGCAACGGAAAGTCTCAACAGATCCTGGTAATCGTCAACCGCTTTGATCACGGCACACAGGAACAACAGGAACTGTGCATTTTCGTAAGGGGTCTCTCCGGGAGAGAGAAGGTTCTGGCCGCTGTCGGTAGCGATGGACCAGTTGTTATGCTTACCGGAACCGTTTACGCCGGCGAAGGGCTTCTCGTGTAAGAGACATACAAGACCGTGCTTTGCGGCAACCTTCTGCATGATCTCCATCATCAGCTGGTTGTGATCGGTAGCGATGTTGGTCGTCGTATAGATCGGTGCGAGCTCGTGCTGTGCGGGAGCAACTTCGTTGTGCTCCGTCTTTGCGAGGATGCCGAGCTTCCAGAGTTCTTCATTCAAATCCGCCATGTAAGCCGCAACGCGGGGCTTGATAACGCCGAAGTAATGGTCGTCCATTTCCTGTCCTTTCTGCGGGCGGGCACCTACGAGGGTACGGCCGCAGAAGCGGAGGTCCGGTCTTGCTTCAAACATTTCCTTCGTAATAAGGAAGTATTCCTGCTCCGGTCCGACGGAGGAACGAACGCAGCGTGCGGTGTCGTTTCCGAACAGGCGGAGGATCCGGAGTGCCTGCTTGTTCAATGCTTCCATCGAACGAAGCAGCGGGGTTTTCTTATCCAGTGCATGTCCGCCGTAAGAACAGAAAGCGGTGGGAATGCAAAGGGTGTTTCCTTTTATAAAAGCGTACGAGGTAGGATCCCAAGCGGTATATCCTCTCGCTTCGAAGGTGGCGCGAAGACCGCCGGAGGGGAAGGAGGATGCATCCGGCTCGCCCTTGATCAGCTCTTTGCCGGAGAACTCCATGATTACGCCGCCGTCCGGAGACGGGGAGATAAAGCTGTCATGCTTTTCTGCGGTAATACCGGTAAGAGGCTGGAACCAATGGGTGTAATGGGTAGCGCCCTTAGCAACCGCCCAGGCCTTCATTGCCTCTGCCACGGCATTGGCAACCCGGATATCCAGCTCGGCGCCCTCATCAATCGTGCGGCGCAGAGAAGAATAAACCTTTGCGGAAAGCGTGGCCTTCATTACTCTGTCGTCAAATACATTACTTCCGAAGTAATCCGAAATCTTCTTCGTTGTTTCCATCGTACGTCTCCTTTCATATTCGGAAATAAAGAAAGCGCCTCTCATGCCGTTGACATGAAAGACGCCGTTGCCTTTCCGAAATTCTATACTGTTGTTTTTTGATTCATGCGGATGCCCCGCGAAAAAGAAAATGCGCCTCTGAGCCTGTTGCTCAAAGACGCCGTTGCCTTTTCATGTGCCTGTTATACACCCGCCGGGACGGATTGTCAATACCCTTTTTGAAAAAATTTTTCATCACATTTTCCGGCAGACCTGTACGGGGGAAGGAATGCGATTCTCGGGATACGGCCCGCCGATGTTCCCGGTCCGGGTTGCGGCGATCGGGCATTATATGATAGTATTTATAACAGAAAAGGGGGACGGTTATTATGACGATAGCGGAAGCATTACAAAAAGCAAAAGAGATTGGCGGAAGGGATGGTTTGAACTGCATCGCCGAGCTTTATGAGATAGCAGACGGGGATCCGGTTGCGGGGCAGGCCGCGGAAAAAGAACCGGTTGAGTCAGGTCAGGCCGCGGAAGGAATGCCGGCGGATTGTGGCGAAACCCTGCCGCTTGCCGGCGCCCCGGTTCTTGTTAAGGACAATATAGAAGTCAAAGGCTTTCATACGACGGCCGGAAGCCTTGCGCTTAATGATAACCTCGCAAAAGAGGATGCGCCGGTTATCCGGAATCTCAAAAGAAACGGCGCCTTTATCATCGGAAAGACGAACATGACGGAATTTGCCAATTACGTATCAACGAAGATGCCGAACGGTTACAGCTCGCGCGGCGGGCAGGTGAAACATGCGGTAAGGCCGGACCTGGATCCGCTCGGTTCTTCAACCGGCTCGGCCGTTGCCGTTGCAGCCGGGATTGTTCCGATGGCAGTCGGGACCGATACCTGTCATTCCGTAACAGCATGCGCATGGGGGAACGGCATCTGCGGGTTAAAGCCGCCGGCAGGCGCTTTGTCGCAGGAAGGAATCGTTCCGATTTCAAAGACGCTTGACAGCGCCGGCGCCATGGCCATGAACATGACGGACACACTCCGGCTCTACTCCGCAATGCGGGATGAACCGCTTCCCGAAATCAAACCGGTTGCGCCCGCAGAGCTTCGTTTTGGGGTGAATATTGCCAACGGGGAAGCATTTGACGACGAAAAGAAAGCATTCCATAAAGAACTGATAGAAATTCTTAAAAAGAGCGGCGCGCAGGTCGGGGAAGTCAATGAGCCGCCGGCTCTGCAGGTTGCCACGATTATGAAAGGGGAGTTTAAAAACTCGCTTGAGGAATATCTTAGTAAGAGCGCAGCACGTTTTAAGACGCTTAAGGAGATTACGGAATACTACGAAGCCAATCCCGAAACGATGCTGAAGTACGGAGACGATTTCCTTCGCGGCGCTCTTGATGTGAAGTCCGGTTTGTTCTGGGATGAAGAGTACTGTAAGGCAATGGAGGACCGGGAGAAAGCCATCCGGGTTACGAGGGACGAGCTTTCGGGATACGATGCCGTACTGATGTCCGGACCGACCAGTATCATGCATTTTTGCAGCCTCCCGACGGTCACGGTTGCATTTGACCAAAAGGATGCAAACGGTGTCAGACAGGCGGTCATCCTTTACGGAACCGACGAATTCCGTCTGTATGCGGCGGCGCTTACTATCGAGGAGTTGGTAAACCATCAACGATAAACAGAATAGCTCAGGCGAGATTTGCAGAAGAATTGGGTGTTGAAGCCGGAAAGGCATATGTAACACTTGCGTCAGTTGATGTTGATGAATAATCGAAAAGGGAATTTGAAAAATGTGTTCGAAAAAACTCTTTCAATTCCTGCAGGCTTGAATGAAGTTGCCATTGAATGAAAAATCAGCATTTTCGAGGTTTTACAGGAGGCTTTACTGAAAAGGATTCGGTCATAGGCTGGCATTCAATTAATCTGATCGTATGCGCACATGAGGAAATGCATAATGGGAAATTTATTGGGAACAACAAAAATGATGACCTGTGGGATGGAAGCTAAGGTGATAGCTGACCGAGGAAGCAAGGATATTGATATAGAATTTGCTGATGGTACAGTTGTCAAGCATAAAGCTAGAGCAACATTTCTCTCGGGGAAAATATGGAATCCCTCCGTAGATAAAAGCCTTATGCGAAAAAAAAGTATTCTCGGACAAACGAGAGTTATGAATTGCGGGTTAAAGGCAACAGTAATTGCTGATAGAGGAAATGACGATATTGATGTAAAATTTGAGGATGGCGAAATCGTACTTAATCGTTATCGCTGCGATTTTCTTAGAGGGAATATAGCCTCTCCCAAATTGGGAAGGACATATGCTACACATAAAAAAAGGGCATTTAATTCTAGCATTTTGGGACATAAGCGGCAAATGGGTTGTGGAATGTTTGCGACCGTGATTGAAGATAAAGGATCCACCTGCATATCTGTACAATTTGAAGATGGGACAATTGTTACAGGGAAAACAAGAAGTAATTTTCGAACCGGAGAAATAAAAAACCCCAATTATAATCCTACGTATATTGTTGGAAAAACCATTCGTATGAAGAATGGACTTGAAGCAACTTGTATTGCTTATCACAACAGTAATGATGTTGACTTAAAGTTTGAAGACGGTGTAGTTGTATTACATAAAAGCCGTACAAGTTTCCTTGAGGGAAGAGTTGCCCACCCCAATGTGGATCCATATGATCAGACAAGAAAGAAAATAGTGGGTGAGAAAAAAATGATGAACTGTGGTATGCGCTGCACAGTTATTGCTGACAGAAGAGCACAGGATATCGATGTTCAATTTGAGGATGGTACAATTGTTGAACACAAAACCAGAGTGAACTTCTCTCGTGGAATGATTGCTAATCCAAATGTGTTAACCCGGTCTCTTCCGGAACAGTTGATATATTACTTTGTGAATAAAAGTTTTCCAGATGCGAAAAGGACATATCGTCCAAGGTGGCTTAAAAATCCGGAAACGAATACTAATCTTGAAATAGATATCTGGATTCCATCCCTGAAGATTGGAATAGAATATGATGGAGCAGCATGGCATGGTGAAGAAACTTCTAGAAGTATTGTTAAGGCAAATCTGATTGAAAAGAGGGAGCAGATAAGGAAACTGATCACTGTATTGGAACGCGGAGCAGTCATTCACCTCTCTCCAAAACATGAAAACTATCAACTGGAGCATCAAAGCATTCAAGGCGAATATGTTGGATTAATTTCGGAGCTTGAAGTTGTTATACAGAAAATCCTTGAAAGCTTAGGAGTAAATACGTCTGTTGAAATTGATGACATTCTGATTGAAAAGGTTAAAGCGGTAGAGCACTCCGTCAAAGATTTAGAGGTTTTGTCTGCCGTAAAGAAGGGACCGGATTCATTGATTGGAGAAACAAAAGAAATGAATTGCCGAATGAGAGCTACTATTATAGCCGCTAGGGCGATGAATGATATAGATGTACAGTTTGAGGATGGTACAATTGTTGAACATCGAACAAAGTATTCATTTTTCAGTGGTTCTATTTCAAATCCCAAAATAGGAAAGTATTATGGGAAAACTTTGGAAGCGAGTATCCTAGGTGAAAAAAAGAAAATGAACTGTGGGATCGATGCTGTAGTTGTTGCGTTCCGAAGTGCAGAAGATATAGATGTGCAATTTGAAGACGGAACAAAAGTATTGAATCGCACAAAGAATCAATTCTTGCTTGGTAATATTGCTCATCCGAGATTGGGATCTGGGTATTCACGTAGGAGAATGAGTCATCTCGGCGAAACAAAGGTCATGAAAAATGGGATGAAAGCCACTATCATCGAGTATAAGACTTATTCTAACATCAGCGTGCGGTTCGAGGATGGTACAAGAGTTGATAATAAATCAAAGAATTCTTTTGATCGAGGAGAGATTAAAAACCCTAATGTACCTAATCTCAAAAAGACAGACATAACAGGAACAACAAAAATGATGAATTGCGGAATGACAGCGACCGTTATTTCATATAAGACCGCTAATGATGTAGATGTACAATTCGAAGATGGGACGATAGTAATGCATAAATCGAAAGATAGTTTTCTTAAAGGATCTATCAGTAACCCAAATCTTCGGGGAAAAAATAATTGTGGCGGAAAAGGATGAATCAGATTTGTTGTGTGTGTAAGACTCATATCGATGAGAATTAGCATATAGATGAGAAACGAAGGACAGTGCCCAAAAAAGTGCTTGACAAATGCAAAACAAGACATTACAATGCGGGTAAATGAGCAAAGGCGTTCATTTTCGTATCATTCGATACGGAAGTGGCGCCTTCTTTTTTTGTGTGTTATCTAAAGGAGGGACGGTACCATGGCAGTGTATAAGGAAGGCGAGATCCGGATTCCGTCCGGATGTGCAATCGCCGCAGTAATCTCAAAAGAAGGAAAAAAGATGAGCGGGCAGGCCATCATTGAGTCGATGAAGCCGATGCATGACCGCAGCAACGGTCTTGGCGGCGGCTTTGCCGGATACGGGATTTATCCGGAATACAAAGACTACTACGCGCTGCACCTGTTCTTCGACTGCCGGGATACCAGAAAGGCCTGCGAAGCATTCCTGAAAGAGCACTTTGAAGTTGTCAAAGGAGAGCTGATTCCTACCAGAAAGATTCCGGAGATTACGGATGAGCCGATCATCTGGCGCTATTTTGTGACACCGCTCAAATCTGTGCTTGCGAGTCTGCAGCTGGACGAGAAGGAATTCGTGGCGCGCACCGTCATGAGGATCAATACGGAAATGAAAGGCGCGTACGTCTTCTCAAGCGGCAAGAACATGGGTACGTTCAAGGCCGTCGGATTCCCGGAGGATGTCGGCCGGTTCTACCGCCTCGATGAGTACGAAGGATATTGCTGGACTGCCCACGGACGTTATCCGACCAACACCCCCGGCTGGTGGGGCGGCGCGCATCCGTTCACGCTCCTTGATTATTCGGTTGTCCACAACGGCGAGATTTCGTCATACGATGCCAACCGCCGTTTCATTGAAATGTTCGGATACAAATGTAACCTCCAGACCGATACCGAGGTTATTACCTATATTCTTGACTACCTGCTTCGCGTGCAGGGGCTGACGCTTACCGAAGCGGCCAACGTCATCGCGGCGCCGTTCTGGAGCACCATTGAAGGCAAATCGGACGCTTATGAAAAAGAAAAGCTGCAGTTTCTGCGTACCGTGTTCCCGAGTCTTCTGGTCACCGGACCATTTTCCATCGTTCTCGGATTTGACGGCGGCCTGATGGCCTTAAACGATCGTCTGAAGTTAAGGTCGATGGTTGTCGGCGAGAAGGACGACAAGGTTTATATCGCAAGCGAAGAAGCTGCGATTCGCGTAATGGAGCCGGAGGTAAGCAACATCTGGGCTCCGGCCGGCGGGGAACCGGTCATTGTGAAGGTGAAGGAAGGAGCATATTGATATGGCAATCAATTATATCTATCCGGAATTTGAAGTGGTTCGAAACGAGAACCGCTGTATCGCCTGCAGAGTCTGCGAGCGACAGTGCGCCAATGAGGTGCACAGTTACTCGGAAGAACGCGGCATTATGATCAGTGACGAAAGCAAATGCGTAAACTGCCAGCGGTGCGTATCCCTCTGCCCGACGAGAGCGTTAAAGATCGTAAAGAGCGACTGCCGGCTTCGGGAAAATGCGAACTGGCAGGAGGATTTCATAAAAGAAATATACAAACAGGCCGACAGCGGCGGCGTACTGCTTTCGTCCATGGGCAACCCGAAGCCGTTCCCGGTTTACTGGGACAAGATTCTGATCAACGCTTCCCAGGTTACAAACCCTCCGATCGATCCCTTACGCGAACCGATGGAAACGAAGGTGTTTCTCGGCAAGAAGCCGCAGAAGATTGAACGCGGCGCTGACGGAAAGCTTACCTGTAAGATGGAGCCCCAGATCGAATTGTCGATGCCCGTTATGTTCTCGGCAATGAGCTACGGTTCCATCAGCTATAACGCCCATGCTTCGCTTGCCAGAGCGGCAACCGAGCTCGGCATCCTGTATAACACCGGTGAAGGCGGATTGCATGAGGACTTCTACGTATACGGTCCCAATACGATCGTTCAGGTCGCAAGCGGCCGTTTCGGCGTGCATGAGTCGTATCTCGAAGCCGGCGCGGCAGTGGAGATCAAGATGGGCCAGGGAGCAAAGCCCGGTATCGGCGGACATCTGCCGGGCGCCAAGATCGTCGGCGACGTATCCCGTACGAGAATGATTCCCGAAGGGTCCGACGCAATCTCCCCGGCACCGCATCATGACATTTATTCCATTGAGGACTTAAGACAGCTTGTTTACTCCTTAAAGGAAGCAACCAATTACAAAAAACCCGTTATCGTTAAGGTTGCGGCGGTTCATAACATTGCGGCGATCGCAAGCGGTATTGCAAGAAGCGGAGCCGACATCATCGCGATCGACGGATTCCGCGGCGGTACCGGCGCGGCACCGACAAGAATCCGTGACAACGTCGGAATTCCGATTGAGCTTGCCCTTGCGGCGGTTGACCAGCGTCTTAGGGACGAAGGAATCCGCGGAAACGTTTCGCTCGTTGTCGGCGGTTCGATCCGAAGCGCATCCGATGTGGTAAAGGCAATCGCCTTGGGCGCCGATGCCTGCTATGTCGCTACGGCGGCGCTTTTAGCCCTTGGATGCCATTTGTGCCGTACCTGCCAGAGCGGCAAATGCAACTGGGGTATCGCAACCCAGCGTCCGGACCTTGTGAAACGGCTGAATCCGGATATCGGAAGCCAGCGGCTTGTGAACCTGATGAACGCCTGGAATCACGAAATCAAGGAAATCCTCGGCGGAATGGGCATCAACTCCATCGAAGCGCTGCGTGGAAACCGCCTGATGCTTCGCGGCGTCGGCCTTACGGAAAAGGAGCTGCAGATACTCGGCATTTCGCATGCGGGTGAGTAAGCAGGATGTAAACC
Organism: uncultured Lachnoclostridium sp.; assembly: GCA_946402335.1. Classification (GTDB taxonomy): domain Bacteria; phylum Bacillota; class Clostridia; order Lachnospirales; family Lachnospiraceae; genus ISDg. The sequence continues at coordinate 124,556 of CAMIWE010000001.1, read as the reverse complement.
CGAAACAGAGGAACCGAATTCCCCGGGAAGTCCGGGAGAGAGGATGATCCGAATGCTTATGCAATCGGACGAAGCGTGAACAGATGAAACGAGTTTATGTGAACGAAGAGTGGTGTCTCGGATGCCACCTGTGCGAATATAACTGTGCCTGGGCCAATTCCGGAATCAGATCCATGCCGGAAGCGCTGAAGGGCCGGCAGATTTACCCCCGCATTCATGTGGAAGGAAACGACAGGATCACATTTGCCGTATCCTGCAGACACTGCGAGGACCCGATCTGCGTCCGGAGCTGTATTGCCGGAGCGATCCGCAAGGAAGACGGCGTGGTGAAGATCAACCGGAACAAATGCGTGGGTTGCCTTACCTGCGTGCTTGTGTGCCCGTACGGAGCACTTGCTCCCGCGGCGGACGGAATGATGCAGAAATGTGAACTTTGTCTCGAGAATACATGCGGCGCGCCTGCCTGCGTGCAGGGATGCCCGAACAAAGCAATCGTGTATGAGGAGCGGGAAGACGTATGAAAAGACATGTGATCATCGGAAACGGAACGGCTGCCGTAGGCTGTATCGAAGGCATCCGGAGCAGAAACCGTGAAGACGAAATCACGGTGATTTCAAAGGAAAACCACGCGGTATATTCAAGACCGCTGATCTCGTATTATCTCGAAGGAAAGACCGATACGGAGCGCATGCGTTACCGCGACGCGGACTTTTACGAGAAGAACGGCTGTAAGGTTTATTACGGCGTTTCGGCGGATCATATCGATCCGGACGGAAAGACCGTAACACTCTCGGACGGAACGGAGCTTGGGTATGACGATATCTGCGTGGCAGCAGGATCCTCCCCGTTCGTGCCGCCGATGAAGGGGCTTGAAACCGTGGAGAAGAAGTTCGGGTTTATGACGTTGGACGATGCCCTCGCTTTAGAGAAGGCGCTTACAAAGGAATCGAAGGTACTGATCGTCGGCGCCGGGTTGATCGGCTTAAAATGCGCGGAAGGAATCCGCGACCGCGTCGGTTCAATCACGGTTTGCGATCTTGCGGACCGCGTGCTTTCGAGTATTCTCGACCAGACCTGTGCGGCCATCGTACAGGAACATCTTGAGGAGAACGGCATCCGCTTCCTGCTTTCGGACAGCGTGGCGGAATTTGCCGGAAACACCGCGGTCATGAAGAGCGGAGCGGAGGTCGCCTTTGACGTTCTGGTTCTGGCGGTCGGCGTACGGGCCAACATCGGCCTGATCAAAGACATCGGCGGAACGGTAAACCGCGGAATCGTTGTGGATCAGAAGATGGAGACATCCGTGCCGGGCATTTACGCGGCCGGCGACTGTGCGGAAGGCTATGATGCATCGATCGGCGCGAACCGCGTGCTCGCAATCCTTCCGAACGCCTATATGCAGGGGCGCGCGGCGGGAATCAACATGGCCGGCGGCGAGAGTATATACGATACCGGAATACCGATGAACTCGGTCGGTTTCTTCGGCTTCCACATTATGTCGGCGGGAAGCTACGACGGCGAATGCGCGGAAGAGCGGGATGGCCGGTATCTGAAGAGGTTTTTCACAAAGGATGACCGTTTGATCGGCTATATGCTGATCGGCGAGACCGGACGGGCCGGAATCTATACGGCGCTGATCCGGGAGAAGACCAGACTTTCCACAATTGATTTCGAGCTTGCGAAAGAGCGGGCCAGCAGCCTGATATTTTCCGCAGATGCCCGTAGAAAAAAGTTCGGAGGTGCTGTATAATGAAAATCGATATTACAAAACTCGATCATCGGGAAGTCAACGAGAAGCTTCGCGAAAGCGGCGACTGCACCCTTACGGGCGCCCTCGGACAGCGTTTTATCGGTGCCGGAATGTCCGGTAAGAGCGTTACGATCGAAGGTACGCCGGGCAACGCGCTCGGAGCCTATCTGAACGGTGCGGAGATTGTCGTTAACGGGAATGCCCAGGACGCGGTCGGCGACACGATGAATGCCGGACGGATCGTTGTGCACGGAAACATCGGCGATGCCGCCGGGTATGCGATGCGCGGCGGACGGATTTATGTACAGGGCAATGCGGGATACCGCGCCGGAATCCATATGAAGGCCTATAAGGAAAAGGTTCCGGTGATGGTGATCGGCGGCTCCTGCGGAAGCTTTCTCGGCGAATACCAGGCCGGCGGCGTGATTGTCGTTTTGGGCCTTGGCGATAAGAAGGGTAAGATCGTCGGGAATTTCCCGTGTACGGGAATGCACGGCGGCAAGATGTATCTTCGGACCGATGCGAAGGACATTACGTTCCCGTGGCAGGTGACGGCAAAACCGGCGGACGAGCAGGATCTTGCAGCGATCCGCGAATACGTCGGGGAATATTGTGAATTGTTCGGCGGCGATGCTGCCGAAGTGATGGATTCGCCGTTTACGGTCGTAACGCCGGACAGCCGCAATCCATACAAGCAGTTATATGTAGCAAACTAAGGAAAACCGGGCCGGATGCGAAAGCATTCGGCACAGTTGCATTCACGGTTTGGGGATTTACAGCGGATTGTCTGCAGAAGGCCGGACAATCAGGGAGGTAGCCATGAATTGTTCTGAAAAAGAAGTACTTCAATACGTAGCAGAGGAGGATGTCAAATTTGTGCGGCTCGCATTTTGCGATGTTTTCGGACGGCAGAAGAACACGTCCATTCCCGCCGAAGAGCTGTACCGCGCCTTTGCGCACGGCGTGGCATTTGACGCATCCGCGATCACGGGTTTCGGGGATGAAGGCAAATCTGACCTGATCCTTCATCCGGAGCCGGATACACTGACTCCGCTGCCGTGGAGACCGGAGCACGGAAGAGTTGTCAGAATGTTCTGCCACATTACCTATCCGGACGGAACGCCGTTTGAGTGCGATACGCGCCGCGTGTTAAAGGAAGCCGTTGCGTTTGCGCAGAAGGAAGGATATTCGTTCCGGTTCGGCGCAGAGCAGGAATTTTACCTGTTTGAGCTGGATGATAAGGGCCATAAGACATCCATTCCGTATGACCAGGCCGGTTATATGGACATTGCCCCCGAAGACCGCGGGGAGAACATCCGGCGTGAGATCTGCCTTACGCTTGAGCAGATGGGAATTAACCCGGAAAGCTCGCATCATGAGGAAGGCCCCGGCCAGAATGAGATTGATTTCCATTATTCGGATCCGCTGACCGCAGCCGACCAGGCGATGACCTTCCAGACCGTCGTCCGCACGATTGGCGCGCGGAACGGATTGTATGCCGATTTTTCGCCGAAACCGATTCCGGATATGCCGGGCAACGGTTTCCATATCAATATTTCCGTGGACCCGGACAACGAGGCCGATTTTAACGGCCTGATTGCCGGCATTCTTTCGCGAACCGAAGAAATCACGGCGTTTTTAAATCCGACCGAGGATTCCTACCGCCGTCTCGGGCTTCGTAAAGCGCCGGGGTATATATCCTGGTCCAGGGAGAACCGCTCCCAGCTGGTTCGAATTCCTGCCGTCACCGGCGGCTCCCGCAGAATGGAACTGCGTTCCGCCGATCCCGCAGCCAATCCGTACCTCGTATTTGCCCTTCTGATCCATGCCGCGATCGAAGGCATCAAAGAAAAGAAGCCGCTGCCGGAACCCGCAAACATTAACTTCTTCCGGGCGTCGGCGAGTGAACTTACGGGATTTAAGAAGCTGCCGGACAGCCTCGTAAAGGCAAAGGCGATCGCGGAAGCAAGCGAATTTGTCCGCGCGAACCTGCCTGCGGAAGTGATTCAGATTTATTGCAGAAATGAATAGAAATTCGTATCCGTAAAGAATATCAGGAAGGGAGGACGCAATTATGAGTTTGGAAATTCGTACCTACAGTGTCCTTCTCGTATCCTCTTCTTCGAATTTTACGGACACGATGCGTTCCATGCTCCCGCAAAACCGCTACGATCCGGTGCAGACCGTTTCCTCGGTCAGCGGAGCAAACCGCATTCTTTCCGACCAGACATTTGACTTTGTTATCATCAATTCCCCGCTTTTGGACGGAAACGGCCTCCGGCTTTCGGTGGATGTCGCGGCCGAAAAGAACTCCATTCCGCTTCTTTTGGTGAAGAATGAAGATTATACCGACTTCTTTGAGCGGTCGGTCGTCCATGGTGTTTACGTGCTTTCAAAACCGCTTTCCCGTGCGACGACGGCGGTAGCGCTTGCCTGGATGGCGGCGTCCCGCGAGCGCCTGCGGCTTTCCGAAAAGAAAGTGACCTCCTTCGAGGACAAAATGACGGAGATCCGTCAGGTGAACCGCGCCAAATGGCTGCTGATCAGCGAATTGAACATGTCGGAACCGGAAGCGCACCGCTACATCGAAAAACAGGCGATGGACCGCTGCGTTGCAAAACGGCAGATTGCCGATGAGATTATCCGGATGTACATGTCTTAAACAGACGGCTGATATTCGCTTCTAAACACAGGAAAATGCATACTCCCGCTTTCCGAAACGGACGGCGGGAGTTTTTTAGGGGTCGGATCCGGGCGCTTTGCCGGGAAAACCGCGAAAGAGAGATGCTCTTTATGTAAAAGGTACTTCCTTTTTGGTGCTGAATATGTTATAATCATTGAACATTTACGGGTTTTTGGCCCGAATAAAGAAGAAGTGTGTGAGGAGGCTTACCGTGAAAAAACAGCGACCGGTCTTTGCAATCTGTTTCGGATTGCTGCTATCGGCTTTTACGGCGTATGTAATGCTGGACGTTTTTGTGATCAAAAGGCCGCTCGATACGAATGCGACGACGATCAATTATGCGTTGTTCGAAAATACGCCGAGCCCGAGTCCCACCCCGACGCCGGACGTAACACCGAAGCCCGGGGTTACCGAGGGACCTACCCCGAGTCCTACTCCGACACCGACGCCGAAGCCGTCGTATTTTTCGGAGCATGTGATTTCGACCGATACGTTCTATTCGAACGATCATCTGTCCATTACCATCTCGGAATACCGGGAACATAATACGCAGATCCATGTGGCGGAAGTCCGTGTGACGTCTGCGAAGTATCTGCTTACCGCATTTGCCAACAACACCTACGGCCGAAACATCTATCAGAAGCCGTCGGAAACCGGCCGCAAGCTCGGCGCGGTGTTCCAGGTGAACGGAGACAATTACGGCTCCCGTGAGGGCGGCTACGTAATCCGGAACGGCGTTTTGTACCGCAGTAAAGGCAACAGCAGCAAGAAGATGGACGTTCTGTGCATCATGCCGGACGGAGATTTTTATTTTACGCATTCAAACCGCGAAAGCGCCCAGTCACTGATGGACAAAGGCGCATGGCAGGTGTTCACCTTCGGACCCGTGCTGGTGGATGACGGCGAGATCAAGGTCGGCGTGAAGGACGAGGTGGATCTTTGCTACGTGACGAACCCGCGGACCGCGATCGGAATGATCGAACCGCTTCATTATCTGTTTGTGGTGGCGGACGGACGTACGGCGAAGAGCCACGGGCTGTCCATCTACCAGGTGGCGGATTTCATGCTCCGCCAGGGATGCACAAAGGTTTACAATCTGGACGGCGGCGGTTCTTCGACCATGGTTTTCCAGGGCAAGGTCGTGAATTTTCCGACCTCGGACGGACCGTATTTGGAAAGGGGCGTGTCGGACATTGTATACCTGCGATAGGATTTTCCGGCTGCACTGGAAGATTTTCCTCGGTGTAACCGTTTTCGTCGGGATATTCTCGGCGGTTTATGAGTATCATGCCCACGGCGTGCGTTCAAAGCCGATGATTTTCGCGTTTCTGTTCCCGCTTGTTTTAGGCGTGATCCCGCTTGTGGCGCTTGCCTACCTCGGATCGATGAAGAAGATCCTCTATAACGGAGCGGCCCGCGCGGGGATCAACCTGTTCTATGCGGGAATCGCGACGCTGACGCTTGGCTCGATTTCGTCCGGCGTGGTGGAAATTTACGGAACGACCAACCATCTGATCAAGTATTTCTATATTGTCGGATGTCCCCTTCTTGCAATCGGTCTGATCGTGGCATCGGTCGGGCTTTCGAAAAAGGTGAACGAGGCCGGCCGGAACAATGCGGAGGACGCAGCGGACGGGGAAGAGGAAGACGTGGTAATCGGCGATCTCCAATAGGAGACGTTACATAGAAGGAGGTATTTATGCAGGAAGTATATGAGTTTTTGAAGGCTTGCGGGACCTACTATCTCGCTACGGTGGAGGGCGACCAGCCGAGAGTCCGTCCGTTCGGAACGGTTCTGGTGTTTGAAGGCCGGCTGTACATCCAGACCGGAAAGGTAAAGCCGGTTTCGAAGCAACTGCATGAGAATCCGAAGGCGGAAATCTGCGGCTTTATGAACGGACAGTGGATCCGCGTTGCAGGCAAGCTGATCGCGGACGACCGCAGGGAAGCGAAGAAGGCCATGTTAGACGCCTATCCGCAGCTTCGCGGCATGTACAATGAGGACGACGGAAATACCGAAGTATTCTACTTTGAAGATGCGACGGCCACATTTGCCTCATTCGGAGGAGCGCCCAAGGTTGTAACGTTTTAAGGATTTCAGGGGATTCTTCCGGCGAAGAGTCCCCTTTTTTTCGGCGGAAACCGGTCTTCCCGGCATTGCCGCATATAAGCGCGTATGGCGGGTAAGGCCCGCAGAGAGGATAAGAATATGATCAACCCTGTTACCAAAACGGACTATCCCGATCCCGACGTCATCCGGGTCGGAAATACGTTTTATATGGTCAGCACGACCATGTATTATTTCCCGGGCGGCGAGATTCTCCGTTCCTACGACCTTGTGCACTGGGAGATTGCGGCGCGTATCTTCGATGCGATTGACGATACCCCCGCCGAGCATCTGGAAGACGGGGCAAATGCCTACGGCAAAGGCATGTGGGCGGCTTCGCTAAGGTATCACGACGGCCTGTTTTATGTGCTGTTCGTAAGCCACGGGCAGCAGGATACGCATCTGTATACCGCAAAAGAGGTGGAAGGGCCCTGGGAGCATCACCGGATCAAGGGATATTTCCACGACGCTTCGCTGCTGTTTGATGATGACGGAAGGGTATTTCTCACATCCGGCAATATGCAGATTCACCTGACGGAGCTTGCGGCGGACCTGAGCGGACCGAAGGAAGGCGGTATTGATACCGTCATTATTAAGGACAATCCATCAGAAGTGTTCCTCGGCTACGAGGGGTCCCATTTTTACAAGATCGGCGGACGCTATTATATTACGTTAATTCACTGGCCGAAAGCGACGTCGAGACGGACGGAGGCGGTATATGTCGCGGACCGCGTGGAGGGGCCTTATATCGGCCGGGACGTAATCTGGGATGACATGGGCTACCACGGAATGGGCGTTGCCCAGGGCGGAATCGTCGATACCCCCGACGGGCGCTGGTATTCGGTGATGTTTCGGGATTCCGGAGCAGTCGGAAGAGTGCCGGTTCTTACGCCGGTGCGGCTTTTAAAATCGGCAGGCGGAACGTTCCGGGACGGTTTGAGCGGCGAGACGGTCGTAAAACCGGAGGGCATCGGGCCGTTCTTTGCCTTCGGCGAACCCGTTTCGGGCGCGGAGGCCTCGGAAAAGCCCGAAGACAGCCGCATCCCGGAGACTTTTGAAACGCCGGATTTAAACCCGGGATACGAGTATGAACCGCTGTTTACGTCGGATGACTTTACCTACGGGGAGGAACACCCGAAGCTTAGAAACCCCTGGCAGTGGAACCACATCCCGGACGCTTCCTTATGGCGCATCCGAAAAGAAGGCGGTCTTTTCGTTACGACCGGGCGGACGGATGTCAACCTTGTGCATGCGAAAAATGTGCTGACGCAGCGGATGTCCTATCCGAGTTGCGCTGCAGAAGTAACAGTGGACGCTTCGGGAATCCTTCCGGGGGATTATGCGGGTCTTTGCGCGCATCAGGGCTGCTACGCGATGATCGCGGTAACAAAAAGCGGCGACGGATATGAACTCGTGCGGCTTGTACGGCTGCATCCGGCCGAAGGCTTTGCCATCGGCAGCAGCGATAACGAGCCGGGCGTCATTACCGACCGGGTGCCGGTTCCGGGGCCGGTTGTACGCCTCAGGATGGAGGCGGATTTTACGGATATGGCGGATACGGTAAAACTGTCCTATGAAAAGGACGGGGCATTTGTCCCGCTCGGGGAAGCGCATAAGCTTACCTTTCGGCTGGACCATTTTACGGGAGCCAGGTTCGGACTTGCGTATTTTGCCACCAAACAGGCGGGCGGAACGGCGGTCTTTAAGGCCTTTTTGTATGAGAACGAGCAGTGACGGAGAGTTCGGAACAACGAATCTTGACATTTGTCGCGGAATCCGTTAAACTGAACGCAGAGTTACGTATAAGAAGTAACATATACGGAAACAGGAGGATTTTATGAAGACAAAACATATTAAGACGGTGAAAACCCGTAACCTTTGCGCAAGCGCTAAGAACGGTGGCTGCGGCGAGTGCCAGACATCCTGCCAGTCCGCTTGCAAGACGAGCTGCGGAATTGCCAATCAGAAATGTGAAAAGAGCAGCAAGTAATTACAGGTAAAAATATCGCCCCTGAGGGCGATATTTTTTTCTCGGGACGGTTTTTGAATCTTAGTGCTGTCCCGAAGCGCTGAACAAAGCAACAACGAGGCGGAACGCCGGGCGGGCCGCTGTTTTTTGGAGGATAACGTGGTACATCAGTATAAACTGGGCGGACACGACATCGTGATCGACGTCTGCTCCGGAGCAATTCACGAGACGGACGATGTGACCTATGACCTGATCGCGCAGTTTCCGGACCGGGAACGGGAGGAACTGGTAAGCGAACTGGCAAAGGCCTATGACCTTCCCGTGGACGAAGTGGAGGAAATCTATGACGACGTCCTTGCACTGAAGGAAGAGGGACAGCTGTTCACGGAGGACACGTTCGAGCCGATGGCGGGAGAACTGAAGGCGCGGACAAGCGGCGTCGTAAAGGCTTTGTGCCTGCATGTCGCGCATACCTGCAACCTGAACTGCTCCTACTGTTTTGCAAGCCAGGGACGTTTTCACGGCGAGAGAGCCCTGATGAGCTTTGAGACGGGTAAGCGGGCGATTGATTTCCTGGTGGAGAATTCCGGAACGCGCCGGAATCTCGAGGTGGATTTCTTCGGCGGCGAGCCGCTTATGAACTGGGAGGTCGTAAAGCAGATCGTTGCGTACGCAAGAAGCATCGAGAAGGAGAACAAAAAGAATTTCCGCTTTACCTTAACGACCAACGGAATGCTTTTAAATGACGAGGTGATTGAATATGCCAACCGGGAAATGCACAACGTCGTTTTGAGCTTAGACGGCCGTAAAGAGGTGCATGACCGCTTCCGTAAGGATTATGCCGGCAAAGGAAGCTACGACACGATCGTTCCGAAGTTTCAGAAGCTGGTCGAGGCGCGGGGCGGCAGGGATTATTATATCCGCGGAACGTTTACCCATGCCAATCCGGACTTCCTTGAGGATATTAAGACGATGTTGGACCTCGGCTTTACCGAACTTAGCATGGAGCCCGTCGTTTGTGCGCCCGGAGATCCCATGGCGCTCACGAAAGAGGATCAGGCCATCGTCATGGACCAGTATGAAAAGCTGGCGGAACTGATGCTTACGAGGGCAAAGGAAGGCCGGCCGTTCACCTTTTACCATTACATGATCGACCTTGAAGGCGGTCCGTGCATTTATAAGAGAATCAGCGGCTGCGGTTCGGGAACGGAATATATGGCGGTAACGCCCTGGGGAGACCTTTATCCGTGCCATCAGTTCGTCGGCGAAGAGGCCTTCCGGCTTGGGGATATATGGAAGGGCGTGACCAACAGGGAGGCGCAGGGCGAATTTGCCGCATGCAATGTATACGCGAGAAAGGAATGCCGGGACTGCTGGGCCAGACTGTTCTGTGCCGGCGGATGCGCGGCGAACGCATATCACGCGACCGGTTCGGTGCGCGGCGTTTATGAGGCGGGATGCGACCTTTTTAAGAAGCGTCTCGAGTGCGCAATCATGGTGAAGATTGCGGAGGAATAGCAAAAATTAACGGCGGAGCGGAATAAACCGGCGTCTGCCGTGGAGGAGGGGAACATGAATACACCGATTTACGATTTTGTACAGTCCTATTGTGAGAGCGGAGCCGTAAGGCTTCATATGCCCGGACATAAGGGCGTGGCGGGACCTCTTGGGGCGGAACCGTTCGACATCACCGAAATTCCCGGCGCGGATGTTCTTTCGCAGGCGTGCGGGATCATTGCGGAAAGCGAGGCCAATGCCGGCGAGCTGTTCGGCTGCCGGACATTTTACTCAACCGAAGGGTCGTCCCTATGCATCCGCACGATGGTGTTCCTCATTAAAAAGCTTGCGCTTCGAAACGGAATGAAGCCGTTCATTCTCGCAACCCGGAACGTACACCGCTCCTTTGTCGACGCGGTGGCGCTTCTCGATGTGGATGTGGAATGGATCATGCCGCGGGCAAATGAGTCCTATGAATGCTGCAGCATAACCGGTGACGAGCTGGCTGCGATCATTGACGAATACCGCGCCCAGGGCAGAATGCCTGCCGCGGTTTATGTAACGAGCCCGGATTATCTCGGAAACATCGCCGATATTTCTGCGCTGGCGGACGCCTGCCACAGCAGACGGTGCCTTCTGATGGTAGATAACGCGCACGGCGCGTACCTGCGTTTCCTTGCGGAATCCGCGCATCCGATCGACCTTGGAGCCGACGTGTGCTGCGATTCGGCGCATAAGACGCTTCCGGTACTGACCGGCGGAGCGTATCTGCATATCTCCCGCGGCGTGGATCCGTTTTTGATGGATTATGTCGGAAGAGCCATGGCGCTGTTCTCGACAACGAGCCCTTCGTATCTTGTTTTACAGTCCTTAGACCTTTGCAATGCCTATCTGACCGAGCACGGCGCGGCGTTCGAGCAGGCGGCGGTACGCACGGACAAGCTCCGCTCCGCTTTGATGGTTGCCGGATACCGTGTCACCGGCGATGAACGGCTGAAACTGACGCTTTGCGCGGGCGAAGCATTTGCCGACGGCGAATGGCTTGCGGAGCAGCTCGGCGCAAAAGACATCGTTGTGGAATACTTTGATTATAAACACGTCGTTATGATGTTCTCCCCGCAGACGAAGGACGAGGAGTTTGAAAAGGTACGCGAGGCATTGATTGAGCTCGCGGGCAAATTCCCGGCAAGAGCTGCGGAGCAGGAAGCCGGGGAGGCATCCGAGCAGGCCGCAAACATCCGTCTTAAGGCGCCGGAGCGCGCAATGACGCCCGCGGAAGCGATTCTTGCGGAAAGCGAATACGTAGGCGCCCGGGACTGCGTCGGAAGAATCCTGGCGGAGCCGCTTGTAAGCATGCCGCCGTGCGTTCCCGTATACATGTGCGGAGAAGTTCTGGATGCGGAAGCACAGCAGTATATCCGCGGAAATGTCCGCGTCGTGGTTCGAAAATGAAAACAATTCCTATGATTTTTTAATCTTTCCTTAATCTTTCCCACATTGTCATTTCATCTTGCCTTGTTAAGATAAAGCCATCGAAAGGCACAAAAGATGTGCGGAAAGAAAGGAAACAGAGAAAATGGAAATGACTAGAGAAGAAAAGATCAACAAGATTTGTGAGAAGGTTATGGTAACGAGAGAAGAGGCCGAGGCAGCACTGAACGCCTGTGGCGATGACATCCTCGATGCCGTTCTGTACCTCGAGGCAAGCGGACGCCTTCGCACCGCGAAGGGCGTTACCTTTACCGAAGAGTATTACGAGGAGCCGGTGAAGAAGAACCGGGAAACGAAGCAGACCCGCAAGAGCGAGTCATTCGGCGAAGCGGTCGGCAAATTCTGCGGCTGGGTAGTTAAGCTGATCAAGGCCGGCTGTGAGAACTACTTAGACATTGAGCGCAATGAAGAGACCGTGATCCGCATCCCGCTCATTATCCCGGCAATCTTACTGTTCCCGTGCTTTTGGCTGGAAGCAATCCTTTTGATCGTCGGATTGTTCTGCGGATGCCGCTACTCTTTCAGCGGTCCGGCATTTCAGAAAGACAACAAACTGAACCAGGCCTCCAGAAAGGCATCCGAGCAGGCCGAAAAGTTCAAGGAAGAATTTAACCGCGGTTTCGACAATTACGAAGACAACGAGTAAGTTGCAAAAAGGCCGGGTCATAAAGGTCCCGGCCTCTTTCGTACCGGACCGCCGGTAGAACGGAAGGAAGAAGAAATATGGCAGTTCGAGTATTGATCGTGGAAGATGAAGAGCAGATTGCCCGGTTTACCGAGCTTGAGCTCAAACACGAGGGCTATGAAGTTGCAAAGGCAGCAGACGGAAGGACAGGACTTTCCATGGCGGAAGAGGGCGGATTTGATATCATTCTTTTGGATATCATGCTCCCCGGGTTGAACGGACTCGAGGTACTCCGCAGGCTCAGAAAAACGTCGGAGGTTCCGGTAATCCTTCTGACTGCAAGAGATGCGGTAATGGACAAGGTGTCGGGGTTAGATTCCGGTGCAGACGACTATGTTACCAAACCGTTTGCAATTGAAGAACTGTTGGCGCGCATTCGCGTAGCATTGAAAAAGAAGGCGGCGGCAGCTCCTGCGGAGGACGATTCGGTCCTTACCTACGGGAAGCTTAAGGTCAATCCGACCGCATACAGCGTTACTTACGACGGCACCCCCGTCGAGCTTTCGAAGCGGGAATTTGACCTGCTGGCCATTCTTTTGCAGAACCGGAACATCGTTCTTTCCCGGGATACCCTTCTCGGGAAGGTGTGCGGCTATGATTATTTCGGCGAGACCAATGTGATTGACGTATATGTGCGTCATGTACGCAGCAAGATCGACGAACCTTACGGGATCAATATGATCCAGACCGTGCGGGGCGTCGGATATGTGATCAAAGACGAGTGACGCGGAACGCGTACCATGCCGGGCTTCGGCCGAGGCGTACGCATCCGCGGGGCAGAACCCCTGCACGGGAGGCACCGTGTGGCCGGTGCGGGGAGAGACGCGGATACGCGTAAGGAGTAGATTATGAATCAGACGGATCTACAGGCAAAGGAAAGAAAGAAAAAGATGAAATCCACTGCCGGAAAGATTCACAGACTGTTTCTCGGAAAACTGTTTTTGTGTTTTCTCCTGATGGACCTGGTCATCGGAGCAATCGGCTTCGGCGGAATGGCTTATGTCGCGGAGAAAAAGGCGCTCGGATCATTTTCCGTAAAGGATACGAGCATGGATTTCATGGTGGAAGACCATACGCTCTCGGTAGAGTTTACGAGAGGGGACGAAACGGCGATATTTACCCCGGACCCGGATGTGGTGGATGTGGTTCGAAGCCTCGGTTTCAGTCTCCTGGGGATGCAGGCGGGACTGCTTATGTGGTCGTTTTTATTTGACCGGTTCCCGATCCGCCGTAAGTTAAGACCGCTTCGGGAAATGGCTGAGTCGGCGCAGTATCTGACCGGTCTTGACTGGGAGCAGGAGAAGATGCGAAACCTGACCTACGCAATCAGCCATATCGACGCGGAATCGGGGGCGCCGCGGTTAGAGACCCACGACAGCGAGCTTGCGGGAATTGAAAATGCAATGAACGATCTGCTTGACCGGATGCGAGAGTCGTACCGGGAGCAGACCCGGTTCGTAAGCGACGCTTCGCATGAATTGCGGACGCCAATCGCAGTCATCAAAGGCTATGCGGACATGCTTGACCGCTGGGGCAAGGAAGACGAGCAGGTGCTTATGGAAGGCATCGCGGCAATCCGCAGCGAGTCCGACCGCATGAATACCCTTGTGGAGCAGCTTCTGTTCCTGGCGAGGGGCGATGCCGGAAGGCAGCATCTGACGATGGAGGAGATCAGCCTCTCCGATATTATGCAGGAAGTGTATGACGAATCCGTCATGATCGATATGAAGCATACGTACGAGCTGCAGAAAGAGCCCGGAAACATTGTCTGCATCGGCGATTACGCCATGCTGAAGCAGGCGGTTCGCATCTTTGTGGATAACGCCGCCAAATACACCGCGGAAGGCGATACCATAAGCCTCCGCGTCGGCATCAACCGGAGCCGCCTGTGCCCTTATGTTTCCGTACAGGACAACGGAATCGGCATGAGCAGCGAGGACGTAAAGCATATCTTTGAGCGTTTCTACCGCTCCGATGTGGCAAGAAACAGCAAAACCGGCGGTACCGGCCTCGGCCTGTCCATCGCCAAATGGATCATCGACCGCCACCGCGGAACGATCGAAGTCATCACGAGAGAAGAAATCGGAACGCGGTTCACCGTATTTTTGCAGAATGCACCTGCGAAGGAAGAAAACGCCTGAGCCGGGGGAGAATAATGATAAAATAAACCCGTGAAATCTTTTTCGGAGATTTCACGGGTTTTCTGTTTCAAAGAGGTTCGGGATTTCTTATGGGGAAGTCTTGTTTGGGCCGGAGTCTTCCGAAAAGGGTAGTTCAGGCTTTCGGGCCGCTCATCTGGTAATCGATGTTAATGACGCAGAAATAATTGTTACCGATGGTTTCGCTTACGGTCTGCTGAATCTGTTTTTTGATGTCCTCCGACTGTGAAGACAACCGGAACGGCAGCACCACGTCGAAGATCAGGTTCGTGTGCGTCGGACCGGTGACGACGCGGAAATCGTGCATGGTAAGTTCGGAATCGATTCCGGTAATGATGCCGGTAACCTTCTGTTTCAGCGCGTCCACATGCGGATCGTTGGTCACAACGGGGTCCATATGGATTGAAGCCAGGCACGAAAGCTTCGTGCAAAGCGTATATTCGAGATTGTCGATGACGTCATGAACGGCCATGATGTCGCCGTCGGCCGGAACCTCGGCATGCAGCGAGATGATGCGCCGTCCCGGACCGTAATCATGAACGATCAGATCGTGAAGCCCGAGAATCACGGGATCAAAGTGCAGGACGATATCCTCAACGGAGCGGACAAATTCGGGCTCCGGAGGCGCGCCTAAGAGCGGATTGACGGTTTCTTTGGCCGCTTTTAAGCCCGCAACCAGAATGAACAGGCCGACGAGGATGCCGAACCAGCCGTCCAGTTTCCAGGAAAAGAAGTGCTCAAGAAGCGTCGCGATCAGAACCGCGGTGGTCGCGAGACTGTCGCTCAGGCTGTCGGCGGCCGTGGCGCGAAGCGTGGCGGAATCGATCTTCTTTCCGACGCGGCTGTTATAAAAGGCCATATAAAATTTGACCAGAATCGAAGCAATCAGAATGACGACAACCACAACAGACCAGGTTGTGGAGGCCGGGTGGAGCACTTTGCCGATGGAGTCCTTGATCAGTTCATAGGCCATGACGAGAATGACGCCCGAGATGATCAGCCCTGCAATGTATTCCACGCGTCCGTGCCCGTAAGGGTGCTCCGCATCGGGCTTCTGCTCCGAAAGACGGAACGAAACAAGCGAAACAACGCTCGAACCGGCGTCGGAAAGGTTATTGAAAGCATCTGCGGTGATGGCGATGGACGAACTGATAAGTCCCGCCGCGAGCTTGCCCGCGAACAGAACCAGGTTCAGAAAAATGCCGACCGCGCCGCATAATTTGCCGTAAAAGCTTCTTTTTCGGTCTTCGGGAAGGTCTTTTTTCAAAAAGAGTCCCGTAAGAAATGTGATCATGACAGTTCCTCCCGCAGGGAGACGGAGCAGCAAATAATGTTCCGCCGGAAATGGTTACGAAAAATATGTTATTCCAAATGAAAGGAAAAGTCAATGGCGCAGGATGGTTGCCCGTTGCTAATTCATCTGCTATAATAAAACCGTGGGAAAGTTCTCCTAACGGTATGGAAACGAGGAGGTTTGAATGGACAGATATCGGGTATACGGGATGTCCTGCGCGGCATGCAGCGCCGCGGTGGAGCGGGCCGTTAAAAAGGTTCCGGGCGTGGAAACGGTGACCGTAAGTCTTCTTACCAAAAGCATGACGGTTACCGGCACTGCGGACGAAAGCGCAATTGAAGAAGCGGTGAAAAAAGCCGGCTACGAAGCGGTTTCCGAAGCCCGCGCAAAAAAAGAAGGGCGGGACGCGGAACCGAAGCCGGAAGCCGGGACCGGAAGCGAAGGCGCGACCTGTCCCGTAAGTAAAAAGTCCGTCTGCGGCAGGGACGAAGACGATCCGCTTGCGGACCGCGAGACGCCGTTACTTAAGAGGAGGCTCTTCATCTCCCTTGCGGGGCTGCTGGTTCTGATGTATATCGGCATGGGGCATGACATGCTCGGCCTTCCGGTTCCCGGTTTTTTGGAGGATGATAAAGCAAGAGGAATATGGCAGCTTCTGTTATCCCTTTTCGTAATGGTTGTCAACCGCGCATTTTTCGTAAAAGGATTTCAGGGCGCGGTGCATTTAAGCCCGAACATGGATACGCTTGTGGCGATGGGCTCCTTTACCGCATGGGCATACAGTACCGTCGTTTTGTTCACCTCGGACAG
The DNA here is from genome assembly GCA_946402335.1 of uncultured Lachnoclostridium sp. Taxonomy (GTDB): domain Bacteria; phylum Bacillota; class Clostridia; order Lachnospirales; family Lachnospiraceae; genus ISDg. Next base: position 108,111 of record CAMIWE010000001.1, on the reverse strand, counting down.
CACCGAATGGTATTTTGAATCGGCGGCAATGATCTTAACGTTGATTACGGTCGGGAAAATGCTCGAAGCACGGGCCAAAGGAAAGACGACCGACGCGCTTCGAAGCCTCTTAAAGCTGGCACCGAAGGAGGCTTTGGTACGGCGTAACGGCGTGGAAATTGTGATTCCGGCGGAGGAGGTCCTGACGGGTGACATCTTTCTGGTCCGTCCGGGCGACAGTATCCCGGTGGACGGAACCGTTCTGTCGGGAACAAGCGGGATCAACGAGTCGGCGCTGACCGGCGAGAGTATGCCGGTAACCAAGGAGGCAGGCGATACGGTTCACGCGGCGACCATTAACGGAAACGGCTATCTGGAGTGCCGCGCAACCACGGTCGGCGAGGATACGGCATATGCCGCGATCGTAAGGCTCGTTTCGGATGCGGCGGCGACGAAGGCGCCGATCGCAAAGCTTGCGGACCGGGTGGCGGGCGTATTTGTCCCTGCCGTGATCGGCATCGCTATCATAACCTTTATCATCCATATGCTGCTCGGGCATCCGCTTTCGCAGGCGATCGCCTGTGCGATTTGCGTGCTGGTCATCAGCTGTCCCTGCGCCCTCGGGCTGGCGACGCCGGTGGCGGTCATGGTCGGAAACGGCGTCGGCGCGCGAAACGGCATCCTGTTCAAATCGGCAGAGGCGTTAGAGCAGGCCGGCCGTGTGGAAAATGTGGTTCTTGACAAGACCGGAACGGTGACGACGGGAATCCCGACGGTAACCGGCATGGTAACGGCCGAAGGCGTTTCGGAGGAGAAACTGCTTAAGATGGCGGCGGCGCTTGAGAAAAAGAGCGGACATCCGCTGGCGGAAGCCATCCTTTCGGCGGCCAAAGCAAGAGGAATCGAAAACGGGGAGGATGCGGAACAGTTTGCGGAAATCCCCGGGAAGGGCCTTTCGGCAGTGCTCGGCGCGAAGACGGTCCGCGTCGGGAACGAAGCATATATCCGGACCTTTACGGACATTCCCGAAGCGGTTAAAGAGGCAGCGTTACGGGAGAGCGGAGAAGGCAGGACGCCGGTTTATGTGGCATACGGACCGGCGGAGAACAAAGAGGCGGACACCGAACGCCTTGCCGGATGCATTTTCGCTGCCGATGAGATTAAGACGGACAGCGCGGATGCGGTAAAGAGCTTAAAGGAACTCGGAATCCATGTGATCCTTTTAAGCGGTGATAACGAAAGGACCGCGCAGGCGGTCGGAAGGAAGCTCGGCGCCGACGAGATCTATGCCGGACAGCTTCCGGGCGACAAAGCGTCGGTTATATCGAAATATGCACATGCGGCGATGGTCGGAGACGGCATCAATGATGCCCCGGCCCTTGCGAAGGCGGACCTCGGAATGGCCATCGGGGCAGGCACGGATGTTGCAATCGAAGCTGCGGACGTGGTGCTCACCAAAAACAGCCTGTGGGACGTTGTCGATGCCATCCGGCTCGGACGCCGGACGCTTCGGATCGTGAAGCAGAATCTGTTCTGGGCGTTCTTTTACAATGTTTTGTGTATTCCCCTCGCGGCAGGCGCGCTGACGGGCCTGACGGGGCTTACGATGAATCCCATGATCGCGGCGGCAGCCATGAGCCTTTCGAGCTTTTTCGTTGTCAGCAACGCGCTGCGGATCAATTTGTTTCAAAGAAAGGAGAGACCGGAAATGAAAACCGTGACATTGCAGATTGAAGGAATGATGTGCGGACACTGTGAGGCAAGAGTAAAGAAGTGTCTGGAGGCGCTTCCGGGAGTGGCCGGGGCGGACGTAAGCCATGAGGCGGGAACCGCCGTCGTAACACTGAAAGAAGATGTTTCGGAAGAGGTTCTTCGCAAGGCGGTTGAAGATCAGGACTACAAAGTCGTCAAATTTTCCTAAAAAACGCGAAAAACCTAACAAAAAGTTGAGAAAAGTACTTGAAAAAATCTGTGTGGAAATGGTACACTTATATTTATCTAAAATGATGCGTTTTTGTGTCGGGAAATGTTGGCAGACAGGGGATTCATATGGGAGGAAGAGCCGGTAGCGAGCTGTTCACGAGGCGTAAGCCCGGGAGCGGACTGTTCGCTTTTTATGAACAGATACAATCACAAAGCCGGAATCCCGGTGACATATTGCTCCAATGCAAGCCGTACCGCAGGGCGGGAATGAAGAAAGAACTCGTTTCGGAAATCGCGGAGTATAAGCTGAAACGGTATACGCTTCATGAAAACGCCATACGTCTTTCGAAGGCGTTACAAAGCGGGTCGGACCGGTACCCGGAGCTGACAGAGATGACGCAGAAGGGAATTCTTCCCGGCATCACCACGCTGCACACGTTACGGTCGTTTGCGTGGACGGCGGGGGATTATAAAAAGCGGATCGGAATGGATCTTGACAATCTTTCCGAGAAGGAACTGGCAGCCGTTGTGGAATTTGTAACGGAAACCGGTTACCTCAACTACCGGGGCGGATCCTTTTTCCCGGGGTTGTGCAGCTTTCCGGACAGGGATGTGTTATTTGTCTCGGAACTGCAGATCCGCAAAGGGACGCAGCGATATAAGGAATTTGCATATACCGCATCGCTGAACCGTCTTCAAAAAGACCTGATCCGGCTGAAGCCGGTTATGGAGGGAATTGCGGTGGCACTCTTCGCCGGAGTCGTGGGTGAAGAGGACCGGAAGGTATTCAGCGGAGTGCTGGCTGCCTGGTGCGCATTGGCCGTTGCGGCGAAGGAACCGTTCCTTCTGCTGGAAGGACCGAAGCAATACCGCAAAAAGACTGCTTCTAAAAAATCCGCGGAACGCGCGTTGCCGCAGGAAGAGCCCGGAAAGGGCGGGGAGATACCGGAAGAGGCGGTATTCGAAGCAGCAAATTATGAGATTATTTCGAAACGACTAATAGAACTACAGGAGGATGACATGGTGGCAAACAATGATCCCGGAAGAGAAAGAACGGTGGAAGAACTGATTGCGGAGTTAATGGGGTCCGCAGCAGCACCGAAAGAGCCGGCACCTGCTCCGGCACCTGCACCCGCACCGGTTGAACCGGAGTGGGAGGTGACCTCGAACGAGCCGAAGAACGATATTGAACCGGAATGGGAGGTTTCGTATGTGACTCCCACGGCTTCTGCGCCGGAGATTCCGATCGCGCCTGCACCCGCACCGGCACCCGAGCCGGTTGCACCTGCTCCCGCACCGGTACCCGAACCGGTTGCACCTGCTCCGGTAATTCCGGATCCGAATTATGTTCCTCCGGAACCGTCCTATTACTTTAACCAGTCCATTCTGGATTCCATCACTCCCGCACAGGTTGTTGAGCCCGCGCCCGCACCGGCACCCGAGCCGGTTGCACCCGCTCCGGAACCGGCACCTGCAGCGGCCGAGCAGGATCCGATTTATTTCTTCAACCAGTCCATTCTGGAACAGGTTCAGCCCGCGGGTATTGTTGTTGAACCCGCACCCGCACCGGCACCCGAGCCGGTTGTGGAAGCCGTTCCCGAACCGGCACCGGTTGTTCCCGAGCCGGTTGCTGCTCCTGAGCCTGCACCCGCTCCGGCACCCGCACCTGCGAAGCCGGTAAGCACGATTCCGAATATTGCTCCTGCCGGTACCGCACCCGCAGCGGCAACCTACGAGACGAACGAAGCATCCCAGGAAGAGATCGACGAGCACGAAGCAGCTGTAAGACGCCGTATGCGTGAGATTCTCGAGCAGAACAAGCGCAAACAGCAGGAGAAGGACGAAGTCCGCAGACAGATGGAAGAGCGTCGTCTGGAAGTTGCAAGAAGACAGGAACAGAGACGTCAGGAGATTCTTGCAAAGAGAAAGGCCGATTACGAGCGGCTTTGCAATGAGCAGGAAGAGCTTCGCAGAATCGTGGAAGAGAACAAGACGGCTCTCATGGGCGAGCGTAAGCGTAAGCGTATTGAAGCACAGCAGAGAATTACCGATATCGAGGATATCATCCTGAAGGAATACCTGGATCTGAAGCGCGGTACGAACGATTATCATACCGGTCTTACCCAGGAACTGTAAGAGTTTTCCGAAGGACCTGAAAAACCGGAAGGCGAAGGGAGGAAATGCATATGGGTTTGTTTGATAAGATCATGAATTCGATTTTCAACGAGACCAAGAAGGTTGTAGACAGTGCAGTTTCCGGCGGAAAGAAAGTCGGAGAAGCTGCCTCACAGAAAACGGCATCTACGCCTGCCCCGCAGCCTGCAGCGGCGCAGACCGCGGCAGAGCCCGCAAGAGATCCCGAAGCGGAACGGTATTATCTGGAGGACGGCTCCTACGAGTTTAATAATACGTTCCATCGCGACACGGCATATTTCCGGGATATCATATTCCGGAACTTCGGTGATTACGGTGTAGAGGAGAACGTTTCCATCAGCCGGTTTGACGAGAACGCGCATCCGAAATGCACGCCGGTAACGTTCCTGCTTACGAAGGACGGAAAGCGGTATGCGTTCTACGTAATCGAGCAGAAACGGACGAACGGAATGCCGTACCGCGGAGCGAAGAAGGTTCTGGACGCGGCGGGAATCAGACATATTCACTGTATCCCCTGCTACAAGAACGAAGAGTCTTACGTTGTGAACCGGATCAAATCGATTCTGTAAGACCAAGGCCGGCAGCACCGGCGCCAATCAGATGAAAAAGCGTATGCTGTTTCATAGAATATCGGATAGAGAAGAACGCATTTCAAATGCACCTGCAGGGGGCGCAGCATAACCCTTGTAAAGGTTTTGCAGGTAGCCGGTTATGTATCGCCCGGTATAGCAAAATTGCTATTTTAAAGCACTTCTTCTCTATCCGTTTTTTATTGCCCGAAAGCCGGGACGGAGCGCAGGATTTTGCCTGTCGGGCACCGGGAAGGCGATTTTACCGGGCAGAGGAAGGGACATGAAAGACCTGATCGCAAGCGTTGGCGAACGGGAGGCGTGGGAACGGTTTTACGAATACTGCGTCGCCAATGAACATAATACGAAGAAGGAATTAACCGAACTGCGGCAGTTTATCGACTGCGGCGGTTATGTTTCGTGGGCGGAACGCTTCCGAAAGGGGGACCCTTTTCCGGATGCGGAACGGACGGTCTTAAATAAGAAGGGAACGGCGAAGAAGCGGGTCGTTTATATGTTTCCGGGCGAGGCGGGGCTTCTTTTGAAGTTTTTCGCGTCCGGGCTTCATGCGTATGACGACATCTTTCCGGACAACCTGTTCTCGTTCCGCCCGAACCGCGGCGTGAAGCGGGCAGTGGCGGACATTCTTTCGGTTCCTGACCTGGCGGAGCGGTATGTTTACAAGCTGGACATTCATGATTATTTCAATTCGGTGGATGTGGAGAGCATTCTGCCCCTTGCAAAGAACGTTCTCGGTACCGACCAGCCCCGGTTTTTCGAATTTCTGTGCGAATTTCTTCGGAATCCTTATGTGACCGAGGACGGCAAGCGCTTTGAGGACCGGAAGGGCATCATGGCGGGCAATCCGCTTTCCTCCTTCCTCGCGAACCTGTACCTGGCCGAGATGGACCGCACATTTGCCGAAAGGAACATTCCCTATGCCCGGTATTCCGATGACATCATCGTTTTCGGAAGGAGTCCGGAGGAAATTGAGGCATACCGGAAGGAAATCCTCGGCTTTCTTGCGGAAAAGGACATGACGGTCAATCCGGCGAAGGTGTTCTATGCAAAGCCCGGGGAGGCGTGGGATTTTCTGGGGATCACGTATCAGAACGGGACCATTGACGTGGCCAGGGCCTCCGTGGAGAAGTTAAAGCACAAAATGAAACGGAAGGCGAAGGCGCTGTACCGCTGGAAGGTAAAGAAGGGCGCAAGCGACGAGAAGGCAATCCGCGCGTTTATCCGCCATTTTAACCGGAAGCTGTACGACAACCCGGTCCGGAGCGAGCTGACCTGGTGCCGGTGGTTCTTCCCGGTGATCACCACCGACCGAAGCCTTAAAGAACTGGATGCGTACATGATCGACAACATCCGGTTCCTGGTGACGGGAAAGCACACGAAAGCCAATTACAATCTGCGGTACGAAACCATCAGGGGATATGGGTTTAAAAGCCTAGTGCACGCCTATTACGAGAGTGACCGGGCAAATTTGCAAAGAGAAGGCGTTTGTGATAAAATATGAAGTCAGGGTGCGGCAAGATCCGCATGCGTGATACGGAGGGTTTATGAAATACGATCTGATTATTGTCGGAGCCGGTCCTGCCGGCATCTTTACGGCAATCGAAATGATAAAAAAGGGCACGAAGAAAAAGATTCTCATGATCGAGAAGGGGAAGCCGATCGAGAAGAGAAGCTGCCCGAAGACCAAAACGGGGCGGTGCATGAACTGCAAACCATGCAATATCACGACCGGATTCTCCGGCGCGGGCGCATTTTCCGACGGAAAGCTTTCCTTAAGCTGTGAGGTGGGCGGCGACCTGCCGGAGCTGATCGGCGCCGACGTTGCACAGGCCCTGATCGATTATACGGATTCGATTTATCTCGAATTCGGCGCCGACACCCATGTGGAAGGTGTCAGCGAGCCCGAGAAGGTCAAGGAAATCCGCCGCCGCGCGATTCAGGCGGGACTGAAACTCGTGGACTGCCCGATCCGCCATCTTGGTACCGAGCGGGCGCAGATTCTGTACGGAAGCCTCGAACTGTTTTTAAAAGAGCACGGCGTTGAGATGCTGTTTGACACGAACGTGGAAGACCTCGTGATCGAGGACCGCACCGTAAAGGGCGTTGTGATCAGCGACCGCGGCGAGAAAACCGTGATCGAGGGAACCGACGTGGTGGTAGCCACCGGCCGCAGAGGCGCGGAATGGCTTGAGCAGCTGTGCGCGCGTTATGAGATCGCCCATAAGCCCGGCACCGTAGACATCGGCGTACGCGTTGAGGTGCGAAATGAGATCATGGAGGAAGTGAACAGCATCCTGTATGAATCGAAGCTTGTCGGGTATCCTTTGCCGTTTAAGAATAAGGTGCGGACGTTCTGCCAGAACCCGGGCGGTTTCGTCAGCCAGGAGAATTACGATAACAATCTTGCCGTTGTAAACGGCCATTCCTATAAGGAACTGAAGTCGAACAATACGAACCTTTCGATTCTCTGCTCGCACAACTTCTCGGTTCCGTTCAACCAGCCGATTGCCTATGCACAGAAGGTCGGCGAGCTGACGAACATGCTCGGAAACGGGCAGATTCTCGTGCAGCGTTACGGCGATATCCTGAACGGAAAGCGCACCTGGGACAAGGAACTGGCGCAGGGTAACGTGCATCCGACGCTTCCGGATGCGGTGGCCGGGGACATTACGGCGGCCATGCCGTACCGGGCGATGATGAACATCCTCGGATTTATCCGTGCGGTCGACCTGGTTGTGCCGGGCTTTGCCGCCGAGGAAACCCTTTTGTATTCGCCGGAATTGAAATTTTATTCCAATAAAGTTAAAATGGAGCCGGACCTGACGACCAGCATCCGCGGGCTGTACTGCCTCGGAGATTCGTCGGGCTGGACGAGAGGTCTCATGATGGCATCCTCCATGGGTGTTTTAATGGGACGCAGACTGGTATAGAGGCAGATTAAAAAGATATGAAACAGACCTTCCGCAAACAGATACTTCCGATTCTGCTCGCGGCATTCCTCCTCACGGCGGAGGCATGCGGCGCCTTGTTTGCGTGCACAAACGGGGCTTCGGCTTCCGACGAGAAGGAGATTCCGCAGATTGAGTCCATTCTGGGCGGCGGTCCTTCCATCAGCGGAGAGGCCGGAATCGTTATGGAAGTGCATTCCGATGCGGTTCTCTTTTCGAAAAATGCGACGAAATCCATGTCGCCGGTCAGCCTCACGAAGCTTGTTACGGCACTTCTGGTTCTGGAAAACGGCCGGCTGAACGATACCGTCAACTGTTCCTATGCTTCAATCAACAGCATCGGCGCCAATGTTACGCGTGTCGGGCTGGTGGCCAATGAGAAAATTGCCGCGATCGATCTTTTGTATGCTTCCCTTGTGGCATCTGCCGACGAGGCAACGTATGCGCTCGGCGAGCATGTCGGCGGCAGCATGCGAAAGTTCCTCAAGAATATGAACGCCCGGATGGAGCAGCTCGGCGCAGTCAATTCGAATTTCACCAGCTGTACCGGAACCGGCGGTTCGAAGCAGAAGAGCTGCGTATACGATCTCGGCCTGGTTGCCTGCAAACTCGGCGTCCGCGTGGACTTTTTAAAGATTGCCGGGTCCAAATGGTACCAGATTCCGCAGTCCAACCTGAAGGAAGCCCGGACGATCGCGCAGACCCATAAATTTATCCGACAGACGATCAAATACGACTTTGCGATTGCAGGCAAATCCGGCGGAAAAGCCGACGACGGCACATACGGCCTCTGCACCTACGCCGAGAAGGACGGCATGCGCCTTGTGGCAATCGTGCTCGGAAGTTCCTCTGACGAAGCGGCTTACGACGATACAATCACAATGCTCAATTACGCCTTTGAGAATTATAAATGTTATCCGATGAAGACCGCCGAGCGGATTTCCAATCCGAACTACGCCGGGTTCTTCGATGAGTGCCCGATGTTCACCGCCAAGGATTACTCGACGCTTTCCATCGCTTCGGGCGCAACGATCGTGGTTCCCCTTGAAACCGACCTCACAAAGCTTGAAAAACGCGTGGAATACTCAATCCCCGAAGACTACGTGCATGGGGAAAATGTGATCGGGACGCTGATTTATTCCTACAACGGCGCATTTGTCGGAAAGACGGACATAATCTATTACAACGAGGAATACCCGTTCTCGCAAAAGGATTTCAACGCGGTATGGCCGAAGTTCCTGCTTCCGCCGTCCATGTTAAAATCCACCGGCGGCGAAGGAACCGAATCCGTGATCCGCATTACGGGCGAAAAGAAGGCAACCCCCACCCCGACGCCGCTGCCGAAGACGATGGAGCGCTGGGAAGGCCGGAGCCAGAAGGAAGCCGGTACGCGGGCAGGAATCATCGGAAGTGTATTGTTCGTAATACTGCTGATCGTCATCTACATTGTCGGCCCGATGATCAGCATGAGCCGGAAACCGAAGAAGAATCTCAGAAGAAGATAAAAAGAATCCCGGGTGGCGGAGAACCGTTACCCGGGATGTTTTATGCTTTGCCGGCCGAAAATGTTACTGTCCGTAATAAGCATTCTTTCCGTGCTTACGGAGATAATGCTTGTCAAGAAGTGCCTGCTGCATGCAGGGTGCGTCGCCGATCAGAAGGTTGCTGTGCAGCGCCATAAACGCAACTTCCTCCAAAACGACGGAATTGTGAACCGCGTTATGGGCGTCCGTGCCCCAGGTGAACGGACCGTGGGAGCGTACCAGAACGGCAGGGATATCGGCAGGATTGATGCCGCGCTTGGCGAAGGTTTCGATGATCACATTACCGGTTTCCAGTTCGTACTCGCCCCCGATTTCCTCCTCGGTCATGTAGCGCGTGCACGGAATGTCACCGTAGAAATAATCCCCGTGGGTCGTTCCGCCTGCGATAATGTCGCAGCCGGCCTGTGCATAAGTGGTGGCGTAACGGCTGTGGGTATGAACAACGCCGCCGATCTGCGGCCATGCGCGGTACAGTGCGAGGTGCGTAGGCGTATCGGAAGAGGGCTTCAGGTGGCCTTCCACGATATTGCCGGCCAGGTCCACAACGACCATGTCGTCGGCTTTCATTTCATCGTAGGAAACCCCGGACGGCTTAATGACAACCAGTCCCTTTTCGCGGTCAATACCGGAAACGTTTCCCCAGGTAAATGTGATGAGTCCGTATTTGGGAAGGTCAAGATTGGCCTTCAGGACTTCTTCTTTCAATTTCTCAAGCATGGATAAAACCTCCTTATAAGTGAAATATAAACCGGTCCGAACTCAGTCGTCCGGGAAGAAAATCCGGGAAAGATCGTTGGCCATATAGGCGGCCGGCGTTCCGAAGAAATACCGGTCCTTTGCGATATGCAGGATCTTTGTGGACGGCACGATGGTTTTCGCAATGTCGTGGGAGATCACGATGACGGTCATGCCGTTTTTGCGGTTCAGTTCCGCAAGCGTGTCATACAGCTCGGAAGTCGCGGAAGGATCCAGACCGGAAACCGGCTCATCCAGCATAAGGATCTCGTGTGCGGCCAGAAGCGCTCTCGCAAGAAGAACCCGCTGCTGTTGTCCGCCGGAAAGATCCCGGTAGCTCCGCTTCCTAAGTTCCGTAATGTGCAGCTGCTCCATTACGGCGGCAGCCCGCTCCTTTTCCTCTTTCTTATAGAACGGACGCATACCCGTGCGCATCAGAAATCCGGACAGGACGACTTCGGAAACCGTAGCCGGAAAATCCTTCTGCAAAGCCGTCTGCTGGGGCAGATACCCGATACAGCCGTTTCCGCGGCTGCAGTTGACCGTGATGCTTCCGGAAAGAGGCTTCATAAGCCCGAGCATGGTCTTCATGAGGGTGGATTTGCCCGAACCGTTCTCTCCGATGATGCTCAGGTAGTCGCCGGGATAGATTTCAAAATTGAGATTCCGGACAACCGGCTGGTTCTCGTATCCGAGCGTCGCGTCGGAACAGCAGAGAATCGGACTGTGGCTGTCGCAGCAGCAATCGTTTTGCATGGCGTTCTCCGTAAAATCAGAATCCGCGAGCGATCTGCGGCGCCTTTCGGGCCGTTTCATCTCGCAGGCTGTGTCTATTGTAGTTTAGGAAAGCCGCTTTGTCAATCAAAGGAAAAGACCTTCCTTAAGCGGAAGGCCTTTTTGTCAGATCGTTCCTTTGAGAAAATTACGAAGCATAATCCGTCCGTCGGGCGTCAGGATGGATTCGGGGTGGAACTGTACGCCGTATATGGGATATTCTTTGTGCATAACGGCCATCACCTCGCCGTCTGCGGTTATCGCGGTTACCGTCAGTTCGTCGGGAATGGTCGCGGGGTCGGCGGCCAGCGAGTGGTAGCGGGCAACCGGCGTATTGGCCGGACAGCCCTGAAACAGCGGGCAGTCTCCCTTTAGGGAAGCAACCGACTGTTTCCCGTGCATCAATTGTTTCGCGTACGTAACGGTAGCCCCGAAAGCGGCACAGATTGCCTGATGGCCGAGGCATACGCCGAGGATGGGGATATCCCGGCCGAGTTCTTTGACAACGTCAATAATGACGCCGGCGTCCTCCGGACGGCCGGGACCGGGTGAAAGGATGATCCGGTCCGGATGCAGCGCTTTGATTTCGGCAACCGTCATCTCGTCGTTCCGGATGACGCGGATGTCCGGATCAATTTCTCCGACATATTGGTAAAGATTATAGGAAAAGCTGTCATAATTGTCGATTAACAGAATCATTCCTCTACCTCCAGAGTCTCCGCGAATTCCAGTGCCCGAAGGGAGGCACGTGCCTTATTGAGACATTCCTCGTACTCCTTCTCGGGAACCGAATCGGCAACGATTCCGGCTCCGCTGCGGACGAAGACTTTTCCGTTCTTTTTATAAGCCAGGCGGATCGCGATGCACATGTCCATGTTTCCGGTGAAATCGATATAGCCGATGGCGCCGCCGTAAATTCCTCTCTTGTTGTTCTCAAGCTCGCCGATCAACTGGCAGGCGCGGATTTTGGGAGCACCGGAAAGCGTTCCCGCGGGAAGTACGGAAGCGATGGCATCCAATGCATCCCGCCCTTCGTCAATCTCGCCGCGAACGGTTGAACCGATGTGCATAACATGCGAGAAACGCTCGACGGAATGAAGCTTTTCGACGGTTACACTTCCGAATTTACTGATCTTGCCGAGGTCGTTACGGCCGAGATCGACCAGCATATCGTGCTCGGCCAGTTCCTTTTCGTCGGCAAGAAGCTCTGCTTCGAGCCGCTTGTCCTCCTCGTCATCGGCGCCTCTGGGCCGGGTTCCGGCAAGGGGAAATGTATGTAACACCCCGTCCTCCAGTTTTACAAGGGTTTCCGGGGAAGCCCCCGCAACCTCCACATCCGTTCCGGAAAGGTAGAACATGTACGGAGAAGGATTGATGGTGCGAAGCACCCGGTAGGTGTTTAACAGGCTGCCCTCAAAAGGCGCGCTCAGGCGGTTGGAAAGAACAATCTGGAAGATGTCTCCCTCATGGATGTGGTGCTTTGCCTTCGTGACCATTTCGCAGAACTGCTCTTTTGTGAAAAGCGGAGTAACTTCACCCAAAAGCCTGCCGGACGGTTCCTTGCTTTTCTGTCCGGTCTTAAGAAGGGAGATGAGCTGTTTAAGTTCCCATACGGCCTTGTTATAGGCGGTTTCCGGGTCGTCAAGCGGGATGTTCACGATGAGAACGATCTTCTGGCGGATATGGTCAAATGCGATAACCTTATCAAACAGCATGAGATCCATGTCTTTGAAATTCTCGGTGTCGGGCACGTTGTTTTTCACGCTCGGCTCGCTGTAGCCGTAATAGTCGAACGAAAAATACCCGACAAGGCCTCCGGTGAAGGGCGGAAGATACGAAAGCCGCGGGCTTCTGTATTGGGACAGAACTTTGCGGAGGTAGTCGGAAGGGTCGCCCGTAACATACTTGATCATTCCCGCGTCCAGTACGCCGTTCATGGTTCCGCCGATGCAGGTGATTGCCATTTTCGGATCGAAACCGAGAAACGTATAGCGCCCCCAGGTCTCGTCGGAGCGGGCGGATTCCAACATGTAGCAGTGCTTGGAAATATTCTTTAGGATCCGGATCGTTTCAATCGGCGTCGTGAAGTCACTGAGGATCTCGCAGCTTACGGGAATCACATCGTATTGTCCCGTCGCGGCAAGTTTTTTGACCTCGTCAAGGGAGGGAAGCGTGTTCATATACAGTCCTTTCTGCCGGCGGCCGCCGGCTTTGCATGAGAACAAAAAAAGTCCTCGACAGAATCGTTTCTGTCAAGGACGAATCTAACAAATCCGCGGTGCCACCTTGATTCACGGGATGCCCGTGCACTTAGCAGGATACCATCATATCCCCGGCAGCTAACGCCTGCCCAAGCGTCGCAGAATACTATGCGTAAAGCAGTTCCCTGCGCCCTCAGCGGTCCATTTGACATAGTGTTTCCTGCCTGATTCTCAGCATCGCAGGCTCTCTGTAGGGGCATCCATGCCGTTATCTCCGCGTCTACGGTTTTGGTTTCTGTAAATTTAGCGATATTATTGCATGCGCATCCGGAAAAGTCAAGCGTAAAAAATTGGACTTTTTCGGGCGGGGGGATGGGGGAAAATGCCCTAAAACAGACGCACGAAGCCTGTTTTAAGGCATTTTTCTGTTGCAAATCAAAACAAAGTATAGTATAGTTACAGTAGCGTCGGTATGTGTATCGGCGGAAATCTAATGAATATAGGAAGGATGAGAGAGATGTTTTGTACTAAGTGTGGCAAGCAGGTTCCGGACGGTTCTGTGATTTGTCCTTATTGCGGCAGCCCTTTGGCGGCTCCCCAGGCGGCAGCTCCTCAGGCTGCTCCTCAGGCAGCTCCTCAGGCGGTTGCTAATTATGCAAGCAACATTGTTAACGGCGCGAAGAAAGGTGACAAGAAGAGCCTTATCATTGCAATTGTAGCGGTTGTTGCTGCTATTCTTGTTGTATTTGGCCTGGTTAAGCTCATTATCGGCAAGTCCCCGAAGAGCATTGTTAAGACTTACCTGAAGAAGGCTGAGTCCATGCAGGAAGAAGCTACTGATTTCTCCTCCAAGTATCTGTTGTTCCAGAACAAGAAGGCTTTGAAGAAGCTTGATATGTGGGATGACGACAAGGATAAGGATGATGAGTATTCCTCTACCTGGAAGGTTACCAAGACCAAGAAGTACGGTAAGGACGACGACGTAACGGAAGGCGTTAAGGCTTACGTTAAGCAAAAGAAGGGCGACGAGGATAAGGTTAAAGGCGCTGCTCTTGTTGAAGTTACCATGAAGGTTAAGTATAAGGGCGAGAAGCAGACCATTAAGGAATACTATTGCCTTGCAAAGGTTGGCGGCAAGTGGTATCTGCTTGACGACGACGGCGATGTTGCTGAGAACATCAATGACGCTGCTGAGGCTTGGGAGAAGAAAGCATCATCCTCCAAGAAGAAGAACAGCGATGATGATGACTGATCTGTAAAGACCGGCGATTCACCAGTTAATTTCCCCGGGACGCTATGGCGTCCTGGGGTTTCTTTTTCGAAAAAAGAGGTTATAGCATGAAAGAAGACAAAAAGAAGGCGAAGGAAGGCAGGCGCGAAGACCGCCGGAAAGAATCGGAGAGCAAATGGGGAACCCGCATAACCGTAATTTCCGTGATTGCCCTGATTCTCGCCGTCGGGCTGTATTTCTTCGTTCAGGGATATGTTAAGAATCCGAACCGTACCGCGGCGAAAGCGGCGGAAAGCGCATTCCGCTCCACGTATAACGTAAAGTACGAGGAATTCGTCAAGAGCACGATCTACAACGATAAGTGCCAGAAACACCTGCATATGGAAGTCTTCGACGAGCTGGAGGAGATTGAAGCACTGTTTAAAACCATGCAGGGCGAGACCGACGCCTATGAGATGAAGGTCAAAAACACGAAGGTCACCGAATACGGTTCCGACGAGGAAATGTATGCAAAACTCATATCGCTTCTTAAGATGAAGAACGTGGAGACCGATACAAAAAAGATTGACCGGGCTGCCGTTGCGGAGATTCAGTACCGCCTTTCGTATGCGGATGGAGAAGATTCGGAAGAAGGAACGGAAACCTATTATGTGTTCCGCGTTGACGGAAAATGGTACTGCCATCCGATGCTTTCGATGATGGATGAATGATGCGTGGCGGAAAGGGCAAAAAAAAGCCCCCGCCCAACGAATCATGTCGTCAAATGGAGACCTTCTATGCACCTCCAGGGGCTCGAACCCTGGACACCCTGATTAAGAGTCAGGTGCTCTACCAACTGAGCTAGAGGTGCGTTATGCGATTGTTTCGCTTGCGTTTTTGTGAACGCAAAAGTGATTATATTACAGGTTACCTGAAAATGCAAGAGGAAATTTGAAAAAAAGATATTTTTTTATTTTGCCCCGTTTTCAGGCTTCAAAACCACGCGGTATATGGGATTTCCGAGGGCGGAAAAGCGGTCCTCGTATTCCGTATGGAAGTTGCCTTCCTCATAGGGACTGTTGTGAAGATCGTACGTTACATCGTCACGGTTCCAGCCGCAGGCCGCAGCGGTTTCCAGGGTGTAATCGAACAGCCCCCGGTTGTCGGTCTTAAACATAATGCAGCCGTTCGGATCCAGAAACTGCGCATAGCGCGCAAGAAAACGGTCGGAAGTGAGCCGGCGGTGCGCATGGCGGTCCTTGGGCCACGGATCGGAGAAGTTCAGATAGATCCGCTCCACTTCGCTGTCTGTGAAAACCGTTTCGATGGATTCGGCGTCGAACCGGAGGAAGCGAAGGTTCGGAAGGGCAAGTTCTTCCTGCTTTGCGAGCGCGCGGATCAGGACGCTTGAATATTTCTCGATTCCGAGGTAGTTGATCCCGGGATTCGCGGCGGCAAGCGCCATAATAAACTGTCCTTTTCCCATACCGATCTCAATGTGAAGCGGGTTGTCGTTTCCGAAGAACCGGTTCCACTGACCGCGGTACTGTTCCGGGTTCTGTACAACATAAGGATTCACAAGCATCTCTTCGCGGGCACCCGGTATGTTTCTGAGTCTCATAAGCTACACTCCGTATTGTTTTCTGACTGTATTCATAAGCATAGCGAAAACCGCCGATTTGTCAAGAGGCGGGGATTCGTGAAAACTTCGGATTACAATCGACAAATCCGTTTTTTTATAGTATGATATCTTCATGATTATTCAAAAATAAAAAAAGAATTGCATTTCCGGCATGTAGGGAACGGAGGAAGAAAGCCGGAAATCTTGCGAACCTGTCGCAAGAAGAGGAGAATATATGAAGAAGGAATCAAAACCCGTCAAGGAAAAGGAGCCGATCACCATGGCGTCGCTTACGCGCCGGAATCCGGTTCCGTTCGGAGATGTGCGGAAGTATTATAACGGCGCGAAGATCGGGACGGTTGTTCTGCTTGCGCTTTGTTTTCATGTATCCGTTGTGGCGATCGCATTGCGGACGGATTCCTGTGTCCAGATCCCGAACGGAATCATCGCCGTTCTTTTGATCTGTTCCGTTTTGAATATTGCCGGGCATTATTCGCGAACCGTCGCAGGGTATGCCCTCTCGGCCGTATGCTGTCTGGTCATCGTTCTGGTATCCCAGCTGAGTGGCGGCGGCATTTCTCTGGCAAATGACCTTCCGGAATACGGGGAAGTATTCCGCGACGGTGCGAAAAGCACCGAATTCTGGATTCTTTTAGTGAAAGTACTGGCCGTCGTGCACATGATGCTTTCCATCGTCTTTATCAAATCCGCTCTGACCGTAAAAGAAGAGCCTCCGCTTAAGGGCATGAACATTAAGATCAAAGCCTTTACGGACTGGCTTGATAAGAATAACAATTCCCTGACTCCGGGGCGAAGAGCGTCGGATTACTGGTTTGTTACGGCAGAGCTTTTCTGCGTCATGATCTTCTGGGCGGCTGACCCGAACATGACGAAGTATGATATCTGTTCTCTGATCATCCTGGCAGCGGGAGCGTTTCTGGTTCTTGCCAGGCAGACGCTTTCCGGCACCTTTTTGATCGCGGTTTCGGCCGTGATCCGCTGCACGCTTTATCAATATCGTCTCGGACTCCTTATGCCGGTTGTTGCGGCCTATATCGGGCTGTGGATCGCTGTATTGTATTTTGCGCTTGAATCCGGCCGCGAAGCGAAGAAAACGCTGCAGGAAGAAAGACCGTTATGGCTTAGGATTATCGGGCAGTGCTTTTTGTGGGCTTCCGTCCTGCTTTGTGTGACCGTGATTCCGGTTCATGAGGTTTTAGCCGTATTTTCCGGAGATTTGATGCTTTACCAGAAGGACAATCTTCCTTTGCTCTTCTTCCTGCCGGTTCTGGGGCTGCTTGCCGTTCGTTCCGGACGCTGGTATGCGTACGGCCTGGCCGCAGCATGCTATACCTGGCTCTGGTGGACGCTTCGGAATGACAAAGAAGACCTTTTTTATTTTGCAAGCATGGAACAGCACGGAAGTGTCGGCCGCTATACGACGGGCCGCATGATGACGTTAGTGGATGCCCTCAAAGTGGTTTCCGTCATCGCCGCAGTTCTTGCGATATGTGTCGGAGCAATCATTCTTATCGTAAGGAGGAGCGGTCATGAAGAAGAATAAATCCTGGATTGATATCCTCCTCGTGCTTGCCCTGATGCTTTTGGTATATCTGGCCTGCCAGCCTCTCGGGCGCAGCTGGGACGAAGGAATGACCGAGATGTTTACCGGGACGGAAGGCGTCTATTCGCCCGATACAGACAGCTATTATTATCTTCGTAAGGCGAAGGAATTCACCGAGAACGGATTCGGTTCCATTCGTTTTATCTGCTCAAGACCGTCCGATCCGCTGATCACGACGGTGCAGTCCGGCGGTTCTGACTGGCTGCCGACGTTCTCGAGCGCATTTGCCGCGATTTTATGGTATCTGCTCCATGCAGTCGGGATTAAGGTCGGGATTTATGCCCTGGCCATCCATTTGGCAGCTTTTATTCTTTCCCTTTGCGTGATTCCGCTTTACTGCTTCTTAAGAAAGCGGGTATCGCGGGCGGCTGCGGCCTTCGGAGCGCTTTCGGCAACGGTAGCGCCGGCGTATCTGAGACATGCCCTGACGGGCTTTTTCGATACGGACACGGTGATTGCTTTATTCGCCCTGATCACGGTGCTCGGATTATATGAATGCATTCTTGCAAAGAAACGCGGGGAGCAGATCCGCTACGCGGTCATCACGGTTTGCGGGACGCTTCTTTTAGCGCTTACCTGGAAGGTTTTCTATGTTTATGTTGCCATCGCGATCGGAACCGGTCTGGCGGCGGTCTGCTTTGTACGATGGTTCCTCTTAAAGAAGACGGAACGGACGATCTCCATGCTTGTTCCGCTCCTTACGATGGCCGTGATGATGGGAATTACCGTGATCATCGGCTACGGCGATCTGGTCGGCCTTGTGAAAGGATTCTTCGCCGGCGGCGGGGAAACCGAACTGTGGCCGGCGGCATCCCAGAACGTGGGCGAGCTGGTTCGCCCGCATCTGATGGAGCCGAACAGCTTCTGGGAAATCTTTATGACGACGCCGATGGACTATGTATCCTATCTCGGCGGCATTTATATGACAATCTTTCTGCTTGTTTCCATTGTAATCGGAACGATTGCGATGATCCGCATAAAGCGGGGCAGGACGGAAACGGAGGACCGCGAGAGGCCGCTTGTATTGTATTTCGCAATCGCTGTCTGGTTCGCGGGAACGGCATTCCTTTGTTTCTTCGGAATCCGTTATGTAGAGCTTCTGATTCTGCCGGCAGCATTGATCCTCGGATTCGGGTTCTCCTATGCGGAGCGGTTCTTGAAATCCGGAAAGCTCAGTGTGACAGCGAAAAGGGCCGTTTATATCGGACTGGCCTTTATGGCATACAGCGTTTTGATGCTGATGTTCCCGAAGCTTGCCATGGTTGCGGCAGGCGTGATCTTAGTGGCGGGGTTCTTCCTCGGACGGTTTGAAAAGGGCTACGGAATTCTTGCTTTGCTGTTCGTTACGCTTCTTCTCGGAAGCGTGTCCGGAGCATATCTGCGCGCGGCAATGGAGCGGCCGCTGTTAGAGAAGCCCACCGAAGAAGCGATGCAGTGGATCCGGGACAATACGGCTGAGGATGCCGTCGTAGCGGATTTCTGGTCCTGGGGATATCTGTACCAGTATTACGCGGAACGCAGATCCGTCAGTGACGGCGGCACCTATAACGGGGAGTTCTGTTACTGGCTCGGGACGATGCTGTTAACAGACGATCTGAAGCTTTCCGCGGGAATTACCCGGATGCTTCAGAACAGCGGACTGGACGGCACCAATTATGCGGTGGAACTTTGCGGCGGAAAGCAGAAGGCCTGCGATATGCTGAAAGAGATTCTTGTATTGAACCGCGCAGACGCCGAAGAGCTTCTTAAGAGCAAATATCCGTTTGCAGAGGATGAGCGGACGAAACTACTGGATCATACGCATCCTTTATATTGTCCGGATATCTATCTGGTAACCAATTACGATTCCCTCCGGGTTTCCGCAACGATGGCGCTGTACCCGAACTGGGATTTCTCCGGCAAGGAGTTTCAGCCTGTTGCCACGCTGTTTTCGCAGCAGTCGGTACCGAGACCGGAGGAAGGAGAGAAAACTGCCGCCCTTTTGTGGAAACGGGGCATTGCGAGCGGATGGAATGTGCAATATTCGCTGAAGGACGGAGAACTGAGCGCGAAAATGGGGTCTCCGGACGGAAGGCTGTCGGATTTTCCGAGAATGCTTTACATAAAGGACGGCGAGCTGGTTTATGACCGGACCAGGACCGAGCCGGAGGAAGGATGCCTGCTGGTGGAACGCCAGGCATTGATCATTCTTGAGGAAAACGGACGGCTGTCTGCGGTCATGGCGGATGAAACGCTTGTGAATACCACGCTGTACCGCCTGTATCTTCGCGACGGCGCGGACCAGACGGTATTTGAAAAGGTTTACGAAGCGGACATTCCGGAACGGATTTCCGGCGAGCGTTCCAAGATCCAGAGAAGAATCGGTACGAAAAATACGAGAGATTATACCAATTGCGGCATCGTGGTATGGAAGGTTCATTTTGAGTGAGAAAAGGAACAAATTACTGCTGATCATTCCGGCATACAACGAGGAGGGGAACATTGAGCGGGTCGTAAAAGAACTCCGCGAGAATTATCCCGGATACGATTATGTCGTCGTCAATGACGGCTCCAAAGACCGTACGGCGGAGATTTGCCGGCGGGAAGGCTTCCGGCTGGTAAGCTTTCCGGTGAATCTCGGGCTGGCGGGGGCTTTTCAGGGAGGAATGAAATATGCCCTTCGGATGGGCTATTCCTATGCCATGCAGTACGACGGGGACGGACAGCACGATCCGCAGTATATTGCGGCCATGTTGGAGACGGCGGAGCGGGAGAACAGCGATATCGTGATCGGTTCGCGGTTTGTCACCGAAAAGAAGCCGTGGACGCCGCGGATGCTCGGAAGCCGGCTGATCGCCGCCTGCATTGCGGTAACGACCGGCCGCCGGATCAAGGATCCGACCTCCGGCATGCGGCTTTTTAACCGCCGCATGATTAAGATTCTGGCAAATCAGGTGAATTACGGCCCGGAACCGGATACGGTGGCGTTTCTGATCCGCTGCGGGGCCAAAGTGAAGGAATGCCAGGTCTCGATGAAGGAAAGAACCGCAGGAGAGAGTTATCTCAAACTGGGGACATCGGTAAAATACATGGTACGCATGTGCATGTCCATTCTGGTCGTGCAATGGTTCCGAAAGAAGGTGTGATATGTCAACTCCGTTAAGAATCATGTTGATTGTCGTGTCGGTGCTGACCGGCTTTTACATCCGGCGCAAACTGCGCAAATCCCAGATGCAGATCGCGGATGTCCTGTTCTGGCTTTTATTCGCGGTTGTTCTGATTGTTATGAGTGTTTTTCCGGAGGCCGTTTCGTGGTTTACGGAGCTTGTCGGCGTTCAGTCACCGGTTAATTTTGTATTCCTTGTCGTGATCTTCCTTCTGATTGTGCGCTGCTTCGCGCTTTCGGTGAAGGTGTCTTCCCTGGAGGCGAAACTGAACAATCTTGTGGAGGATATTTCCGTGAACCGCGCCCTTGAGGAGCAGGAGGAGAAAGACCCGCAATGAAAAACGCAGAATCGCAGAAGATAACCGCATTTGACGGACTTCGCGGACTGGGGGCATGTGCCATTGCTTTTTTTCGCCACTATGACCACTTCGAACCGGAAGTAAGTCCGCTGAAAAAAGTATTTCCCGTCGCCTATACGAACGGATGGCTTGCCGTTGAGATGTTTTTCATGCTTTCCGGCTTTGTGATGATGCTCGGGTGGCATGACCGGATCCGAGAGGACGAAACGACCTTTTCCGGGTATCTTGGAAAGCGGCTGTACCGCATATACCCGCTGCACCTTTTCTCATTAATCCTGGTTGTTATCTTAGAGTCGTGGTATGTCCGCTTCGTCGGAATACCGTTTGTTTATCTGGAGCACAACCTGTACCGGTTCTGGCTGAATGTATTCTGTATCCAAACCGGAATCATAGACAATGAGTTCAGCTGCAACGGACCGGCCTGGTTCATCAGCGTTATTATGCTGATGTATGTAATCTTCTACCTGGTGGTAAAGAATACGAAATCGGAGAACCGGCTGTATTTCTGGATGACGATACTGGCGTTTTACGGCGTACGGCTTGTTGTTGCCGCACCCGGCGGCCCGCTTTTATGTAAAGAAGTCGGCCGCGGCCTTTCCTGCTTCTTTATCGGAGCATTGCTGGCGGTCGGGTACAAAAAGAAATTCTTTGAGCGGATGCGGTTTCTGGTATGGGGCAGCGCACTGATCGCCCTGATTTCGTATATCGTGATCCGGGTAGGGCAGGGAGAACGGCTCGGAAACGTGCATCTGCTTGTAATCCTCTGCATCTCCCCGGCGGTTATCCTCGCTGCGGTATACCTTGCTCCGGTAAGATTTGTCCTGAACTTAAAGCCTTTCCTTCTTTTGGGGAAGATTTCCACCGGAATATATCTGATGCATTTTCCGGTGCAGTGCCTGTGGGAAGTGATCAATCAGGGGTGCGGTCTTAAGATCGATTATTCCGCAATATGGATTTGGGCGTTGTATGCGGTATCCGTAATTCTGGTTGCCGTCGGAAGTACGGTATTCACGAAATGGGCTGCGGACCGCGTAATCGAAAACTATAAAAAAGAAACAAAAACGGTGTAATATGAAGGTGTGTCTGATTGTGCCGCATTTTCTGCCTCATATCGGCGGCGGCGAACAATTGTATTATGATATTGCCAAAGGCCTTTTGAAGGAAGGCTTCGAAGTGCGTGTGGTGACAAGCAATTCGGGCGGGGTGACCGGCCATAAGGCATTTGAGGATATTGATACGTATTATTGCGACTGGAAGATTCTGTTCGGGCATCCGGTCGTTAAGAAAAAGGACCTGGAAGAGCATATCAGGTGGGCGGATCTGGTCCACACGACGATGTTTACGACGGCAACGAAATCGCGGCGCGGCGCGGCGAAATACCATAAGCCCTGCGTGATCACGGTGCATGAGGTGATTGGCGACAAATGGGAATGGTTCGTTTCCTCGAAGCTGAAGGCATTTGCCTTCCGGACCTATGAGAAATTCATATGCCGGCAGCGTTATGCCGCGATCCATGTGGATTCCGATGCGACCAAACGGGATTTCATCCGCTTTATCGGGGAACGCGACAACCTGACGCGCATCTATCTCGGCGCGCATATGCCGCCGCCGGAGGATTACCGGAATCTGCCGGTTTCCTTCCGGGATTATTTTGAACTGCTTCCCGGAGAAATCGGATTTCTGTATTACGGGCGGCCCGCCGTCAACAAAGGCATCTTTGTTTTGGAGGAAGCCGTGAACCGGCTGAACCGGGCAGGGAAGATTCCCAATAACATCAAGTTTTGCTGGATTTTGTCCGAGCGGCCGGAGGAAGAGCGTGCCAGACTGCTCGAACTGATCAAGTCCCACGGACTGGAGCGCGTGATTAAGATCAAGCCTTCCACGGAAAGAATGAAACTGTTTAAGATCATCTCCGGAGCGGATTATGTCGTTGTGCCGTCCGTGACCGAGGGATTCGGTTTCTGCGCGGTAGAGGCCTGTTCCCTTGAACGACCGGTGATACACAGTGACGGGGGATCGCTTCCGGAAGTTGTTTTCGGCAGAACCCTGTCGTTTAAGAACCGGGATCCGTTGGACCTTGCGTCCAAGCTTGAAAAGGTGATCAAAAAGAAAGAAGAGGCCTTCGACCGGATTCCCGTGAAACAGTTTGATACGGACAAAATGGTTCAGGCAATGATCCGGCTGTACCACGAGGTCATGAACGGCTCATAAACTGCCGGAAACCGGCAGAAACATCGGAGAAAAGCAATGATTATCGGAATAGACGCAAGAGCATTGAGCATCAAAAAACCGGCCGGCATCGCGACCTACCTGCGCGGGATTTTAAACCAGCTGCAGGATATCGATAAAGAAAACGAATATATCCTTTATTCGAATGTCGAGATTGATGCTTCGGTGATCCGGGCGGACAATTTCCGCATAAAAACCGTAAAAGGCGCGGTGGGAAGCTTCTGGCTTCGCTTTAAGATGCCGAAGGTGATCAAAAAAGACGGCGTCACGGTGTTCTGGGGAGCCGAGCACGTTCTTCCGAGACGCAAAAAAGGCATAACCTATGTGCTGACGGTTTATGACCTGGCACTGTTTGTCAATCCGTCCTGGGGGCAGTGGACGAACGTTCTGATCCAGAAAATGCTTCTGAAACCGTCCGTAAAGCAGGCGGACCGCATCATTGCGATTTCCGGGTCCACAAAAAACGATATCGTAAAATACTGCGGCAAAGACCCGCAGCGGATTGAAGCAATCTACAGCGGCGCCTCCTATACGGAACAGGAAATCCTGCCCGCGGATATCGAGGCGACGAAGGAAAAGTATAAGATCCATAAGAAATATTTCCTCTATCTCGGGACGATTGAACCGAGAAAGAATATCGAGACTGTTGTCAGGGCGCTCGAGATTATAAACAAAGAGCATGAATACCAGTTCGTCGTGGCGGGACAGTTAGGCTGGAAATACCAGTCGATCTTAAGCCGCATAGAGGCATCGCCCTGCAGGGAGGATATTGTTTTAACCGGCTATGTAAGCCGGCTTGAGAAGGAAGTGCTGTTTCATTGTGCGGAGGCCTTTTTGTTTCCGTCGCATTATGAAGGCTTCGGCATTCCGATCATAGAAGCCATGCACCGCAGAACCCCGGTCATCACCGCGCGGAACAGTTCCCTTGCGGAGGTCGGCGGAGACGCCGCCTTCTATGCGGATGACGAGAACGACGCGGAAGCCATCGCAAAGCTGATGAGGCAGTGTGCGGAAATGTCTTCGGAGGAACGGCAGCAGCGGATCAAAAAAGGACAGGACAACGCCTTGCGGTTTTCGTGGGAGAAATGTGCAAGGGAAGTCCATGCGTGTCTGACGGGCAGTATAGAAAAGCCGTAAAACGGAGTTGAAGGGAGAACAGAAGTGAAAAAAGCATTGATTACCGGAATCACCGGACAGGACGGATCGTATTTGGCGGAACTCCTTTTGGAGAAGGGCTATGAGGTACACGGCATCATCCGCCGCGCTTCCACATCGACGACGGGAAGAATCGACCACATTCTTGACAAACTGATCATTCACGAGGGCGACCTGACCGACGCGACCAGCATCATGAAGATCGTGATCGCGGTACGCCCCGACGAGATTTATAACCTGGCGGCCCAGAGCCATGTCCAGGTAAGCTTTGAAGCAGCCGAGTATACCGGCGACGTGGACGCGCTCGGCGTGCTCCGCATCCTGGAAGCCGTTCATACGGCCGGACTTGACAAGACCTGCCGCGTGTACCAGGCATCCACTTCGGAACTGTACGGCAAAGTGGAGGAAGTTCCGCAGAGTGAGACGACCCCGTTCCATCCTTACAGCCCTTATGCGGTAGCAAAACTGTATGCCTACTGGATGATGCGCCAGTACCGCGATTCGTACGGCATCTTTGCCTGCAACGGAATCCTTTTCAACCATGAATCGGAGCGGCGCGGCGACAACTTCGTTACGAGAAAGATCACGCTGGCAGCAGGACGGATTGCCTGCGGCCTGCAGGACCATCTGGAACTCGGCAACCTGGATTCCTTAAGAGACTGGGGATATGCGAAGGATTATGTTGAGTGCATGTGGCTCATGCTGCAGCAGGACGAGCCGGACGATTATGTTGTTGCCACCGGCGAGCAGCATACGGTAAGAGAGTTTACGACGCTCGCATTTGCCTATGACGGGATCGAGCTTGAGTGGCGCGGCAACGGCCTCAATGAAAAAGGCTATGATAAGGCGACCGGGAAAATGCTTGTATGCGTGAACCCGAAGTGGTACCGGCCGACCGATGTTGTCAATCTTCTCGGAAATCCGACCAAGGCGAAGGAGAAGCTTGGCTGGAATCCCCGTAAGACGAGTTACAACGACCTTTGCCGGATCATGGCGGAGCACGATCTGAAGCTTGCGAAAGAAGAGGCTATGCGGAAATGAAAGCACTGATCACGGGGAGCGCCGGATTTATCGGCTCGCACCTCTATTTGGAATTGAAATCGAACGGATACGATGTCCTGCGCTGCGACCTAAGGTCGTCGGAGGAAATCGTACGGATGGACATTATGGATCCGCAGTCGATCCGCGAAGTCCTCACGGCGTATGCGCCCGACGTGATCGTGAACATGGCCGGGCAGGCCAATGTCGGGCTTTCGTGGAAGAACCCGCAGCAGACGGTTTCCCTGAATACCATCGGCCTGATCAACATTTTAGAGGCCGTGAAGGAGCTGAATCCTGCAATTCGCGTGATCGCCATCGGTTCCTCGGACGAATACGGCGCTTTAAAAGAGGCCGGGGCAAATGTGACCGAGGACACGCCGATCAACCCGATGACGCCCTATGCGATTTCCAAATGGGCGCAGGAGCAGTTCGCGCAGTTATATGTGCGTTCCTACGGCATGAATGTCTGCATGATCCGCATGTTCAACCTCGGCGGCGCAGGGCAGGCGAAGGGCTTCATGATCTCGGATTTTACCTCCGGCGTGGCGGAAGTCGAAGCGGGTCTTAAGGACTGCCTGAAGGTCGGGAACCTGGATTCCGCCAGGGATTTTACGCATATTGACGACGCCTGCAGGGCGATCCGCCTGATTATGGAGAAGGGCGTAAGCGGCGAGGTTTATAACATCGCGTCCGGAACGACGCATACGGCGCGGGAGATTCTTGAGCAGATCCTTGCCCTGTCCGATGCGGAAATAAAGGTTGTACAGGACCCGAATCGCATGCGGCCGAGCGATACGCCGGTCGTTCGCGGAAATCATGACAAACTGACGGCACATACCGGGTGGATGCCCGGGAAGGGCCTTAACGACATCCTTAAGGATGCATTACAGTACTGGAGAGAGCAGACGGCAGGGAAGTAACCGTCGGATTTTCTAAGAAGGCCCGGTTGCGGCATTATTTGACAGACTTTGGAAAGGAGCATTCCTGTTATGAGCGGTTTCGCGATATGCGGGGATTTTTACGGACAGACGATAACGGGAATTCAGCGCGTTGCCTACGAAACGGCGGCGGAGCTCGATAAGATTGCCGGCAAAGGCGAAATCGAGGTCATCGTCCCCGAAGACGCACAGGGTGTCCCCGAATATCAGAACCTGAAGGTTGTTCGGATTTCCGCGGAGAAGGGAAAACGGCACCTGTGGATTCAGGTACATTTTCCGAAATATCTCAGGAAGAACCGTAAGACCGGCATCACCATCTGCAACGAAGCACCGCTGTTCCGACCGGGAATCGCCTATATCCATGACATTTATTACAAACTGTTCCCGAAGGATTTCTCCGGCATGAAGGAGAAGGTTTCAAGAGCGGTTGTGCTGATGATCTACCGCGCGGTCGCGAAACGGGCGAAGAGAATCGTTACCGATTCGCTGACCAGCCGCGAAGAGATCATGAACACATATCGTGTGAAGCCGGAGCGGATTTCCGTGATTTATCCGGGCTGGCAGCACATTCTCAATACGCAGGAGGACGACGGGATCTTTGAAAAATTCCCTGCAATCCGCAAACACGAGTATTATTTTACGCTCGGAAGCCTTTCCAAGCGCAAAAACGTCAAGTGGATCATCGATTACGCGGCGAAGCATCCTGCGGAACAGTTTCTGCTGTCCGGAAAAGTACATGACTTCTTCCCGGACCAAAAGCCGCCGGCAAATGTGATCCTGCTCGGCTATGTTTCCGACGGGGAGATGATATCTCTGATGAAACGCTGCAAGGCGTTTGTATTTCCGACCCTGTACGAAGGCTTCGGCATTCCGCCGCTTGAGGCGTTGGCACTCGGGGCGGAAATCATTGTTTCAAACCGCTCGTGCCTGCCGGAGGTTTACCGGGACACGGCGCACTATTTTGATCCCGATGCGGACGGAACCGAACTTTCGGAGGTGCTGAAGACCCCCGTCGGTGATCCGCAAAAGCTGCTCTCCTTTTACACCTGGGAGCGGGCGGCGAAGGATCTGTATGATCTGATAAAAGCGTTTTCATAAAGACAGTACGGGAAACGAATACCGATGGAGGAAACCGTATGCGATATACGCCTCTTTTTCTGCGGATTCTTGTGGACCGTTTCGTGTCAAAATCCCGTTTTCGCCAATACCGGGAGGACATGGAGCGGCTCTGGGCGGATCCGGAATTGAAAGAAACCTACGGGGAGGAACTTGCGGAAGTAATGCGGACGGGCGAAGTCCGCATGATCAATCTTCCGTATACAAAGGAATATTCTCCGAAAAAGGTCGCCGTTTTGCAGGAGGACGGCTTTCGATACGTTATGCTGAACGGAAAGCGTCTGTATTATCCGCGGGTCTGGAAGAAGGCGGAGATCAAATTCTACCATAACCTTCTGCTCACGGAGATGGACGCGCGGAGCCCGCACTGTTATCTCACGGATTCATTTCAGGTGGAAGAGAACAGCGTTCTGGTGGACCTTGGCGGCGCGGAAGGGTTCTTTGCCCTGTTAAACATTGAGCCGGTCAGACATGCATATGTATTTGAGTGTGACCCGCTGTGGGAGGAGCCGCTTAAAAAGACGTTTGCGCCCTGGAAGGATAAGGTTACGATCGTCCCGAAGTATATCGGGGAGCGGATTACGGATACGGAGACGACGTTTGATGCGTTTTTGAAAGAAGAAAACCTTTCGGGAGAGCATTTGTTTATAAAATGCGACATCGAGGGGGCGGAGGAGGCATTCCTTCGCGGTGCGGACGAAGCCTTAACCGGCGAGGATATGGATCTGGCCGTCTGCCTGTATCACAGAAAGGAAGCCGAGCAGAACATTAAGGAAGTAATGGAGAAGAAGGGCGCCTCGTATACGGTTGCGCCCGGATATCTGTTCCCGGCCGGTTTTGAAAAGAAGCTTGCATTTCCCTGCTTCCGCCGCGGCATCATGCGGTGTAAGATCCGAAACGGCGGAGGCAAAACGAACAGCCTTTAGCAGACGGCGGGGCATGGGCCTTTTTGAAAGGAAACAAGGAATGAATATCATCTTATTGTCCGGTGGTTCCGGAACGCGTCTGTGGCCTCTTTCCAATGAGGTCCGTTCAAAACAGTTTCTGAAAATATTCCGCCGTCCGGACGGCGGCTATGAATCCATGCTGCAGAGGGTATACCGCATGATCCGGGAGACCAATCCCCAAAGCAGCGTGGTAATTGCGACGTCGGACAAGCAGGTGGAGGCCATCCGTGCCCAGGTCGGGAAGGATGTCGCGATTTCGACGGAGCCCTGCCGGCGGAACACATTTCCCGCAATCGCGCTGGCCGCAGCATATTTAAAGGATCAGGAGCATGTGGCGGATACCGAGGTAACGGTTGTGTGCCCGATTGATTCGCTTGTGGACAGCACCTTTTTCGCGGATCTGCCGAAACTTGCCGCGCGGCTTGCACACACCGACGAGAACCTGGTTCTTCTGGGCATACATCCGGATTCGCCGAGCGAAAAATACGGCTACATCGTTCCGGCAGCGGATGCGGACGAATCCGAAGTGCGGTACTTTGTGGAGAAGCCCGAGAAGGCACGGGCGGAGCAGCTGATCGCGGAGGGAGCCCTCTGGAACGGCGGCGTATTTGCCTTCCGGAACGGCTATGTTTTAAAGAAGGCGGCCGAGATCCTCGGAACGTCCGATTACCGGAGTCTGTTTGAAGGGTATGCGGATCTGCAGAAGATCTCGTTTGACTATGCGGTATCGGAGCATGAACCGAAGACCGGCGTTGTAAAATATAACGGCGTCTGGGACGATATCGGGACCTGGGACACGCTTACCCGGGCGATGAGCGAGCCGCTGGTCGGAAAAGTTGTGGCGGACCGGTGCGAAGATGTGAACGCGATCAACGAGCTAGGTGTTCCGATGGCGCTGTTCGGCGTGAAGGATATTATCGTGGCGGCCAGCCCGGACGGCATTCTGGTTTCCGGCAGGGAGGCGAGCCCGGACATTAAAAAAACCGTGGAGGGTCTTTCCAAACGGCCGATGTATGAAGAAAGGGAATGGGGCCGGTATGTCGTTCTCGATTATTCCGTTGCGGAGGACGGGACGGAAACCCTGACGAGACAGATCCTGATCACGGCGGGAAGCCATATCAGCTATCATACCCATGCGCAGCGGTCGGAACACTGGACGGTTACGTACGGCCGGGGGCGCCTCATCATTGAAGGGGAGGAGCAGCCCTTTGTCCAGGGTGACATGCGGTTTGTAAAGGCGGGAACCCGGCACGCGATTTATGCGGAGACGGACCTGCATATGATAGAAGTGCAGCTCGGAGATGATCTGTCGGAGGAAGACATTCATCGTCTTGACTGGGACTGGAGTCTGTATGGCTAAACTGTTTTTGATCATGGGAAAGAGTGCGTCCGGCAAAGACACGCTTTATAAAGACATTGTCGAGCGCTTTGCGGGAAAACTCGGGACGGTTGTTCCTTATACAACGCGCCCGATGCGCGCGGGCGAGACGGAGGGAAAGGAATATCATTTTCTTTCCGAGGAACAGATGCGCGCGATGGAAGCAGACGGAAAAGTTATCGAGTCCCGCTGCTACCAGACCGTTTACGGTCCGTGGTATTATCTGACGGCCGACGACGGGCAGATTGACCTAAACCGCGGCAGCAGCATCCTGATTGTTACGCCCGAAGCCTACGGGAATCTTAGGGATTATTTCGGCCCGGAGCAGGTTGTTCCGTTATATATTGAAGTGGAAGACGGCCTTCGCCTTATGCGTGCCGTTTTGCGGGAACGCAGCCAGGCCAAGCCGCGGTATGCGGAGCTGTGCCGCCGGTTTCTCGCGGATGCGAAGGATTTTTCCGAGGAGAGGCTTTCGGAGCTCGGAATCGAAAAACGCTACCAAAATGACGATTACGCTCGCGTTTTGGAGGAATTGTGTGATACAATAAGAAAAGAGATCTGATTTGGCGGGAATGCCGGCGGGAGAGGCCGGCATTTTCCACCGAAACGGAAATCCGCAGCGGTACGACATGATTGGAGGAAAGGAAATGCTGTCCTTCCGTGACATTATCGGTCACAAGAGCATCATCGAGCATCTCAGACAGGGCGTACAGACCGGACAGATCGGGCACGCCTATATTTTTGAAGGAGATGACGGTATCGGAAAGAGGCTGACGGCGAAGACGCTGGCAGCAGCCTTGCAATGCCGTGAAGGTGCGGGCGAGCCGTGCGGACGGTGCATCTCCTGTTTGCAGATGGAATCCGGCAACCAGCCGGATGTTTCTTATGTGACGCATGAGAAGTCCGTGATCGGTGTTGACGACATCCGCCAGCAGCTTTGCGCGCCGATGGAAATCAAGCCTTATGTGGGGCCGTACCGGATTTTTATCGTGGATGAAACCGAGAAAATGAACGAGCAGGCGCAGAACGCGCTGTTAAAAACTCTTGAAGAACCGCCGGAATATGGTATTATACTGTTACTGACCAATAACCGGAATGCGTTTCTTCCGACCATTCAGTCCCGGGCGGTGCTTCTTTCGTTTCTGCCCGTGGCGGAAAGCGAGCTGGTTCCGTTTTTAATGGAACGGGCGCAGATTCCGGATTACCGTGCAAGACTTGCGGCAACGCTTGCGGGGGGAAGCCCTGGAAAGGCGCTGACGATTTCGGGGTCGGAGGAATTCCGAAAACAGAAGGATACGGCGGTCGGCATCATGCAGGCAATTCCCGATATGGGTGATGAACGCATGGCGGTTACGGCGAAAAGCCTGGCCTCCGGCAAGGACGACCTGGATGCGATCTTGGAACTGATGACGGTCTGGATCCGGGACCTTCTTTTAGTGAAGGCGGCGGGACGGAAGGCAAAGCCCATGTTCTCCCAGGAGGATGCGGCGCTTCGCGCGCAGGCGGCCCGGATATCCTACGAAGGCATTAAGGGCCTGCAAAAAGAACTTCAGACATTGGCAGACAAACGGCGGGCAAATGTGACGTTAGAGCCCGCGGTGTGGCTGATGCTTTTCCATATGAAGGATTGTTTCCGATAAGATACGGATACGTTAGTTTACAGAAAGGACATGCCATTTGGCGGATAAAATTATGACTCAGATTATCGGCGTCCGGTTCCGTGCGGCGGGAAAGATTTACTATTTCGACCCCGCGGACCTGGACATTGAAGCAGGAACCCATGTAATCGTCGAGACGGCCAGAGGCGTTGAATACGGCCAGGTTGTGCTCGGCAGGAGGGAAATCGAGGAAACGAAAGACCTTCCCCCGTTAAAGCCGATCATAAGGCTTGCGACGCCCGAGGACGACGAGCAGGTGCTCAAAAACACGGCAAAGGAGAAGGAAGCGCTTGCGGTATGCGCCGAGAAGGTGAAAAAGCACGGGCTTGAGATGAAACTGATCGGCTGCGAGTACACCTTTGACAACAGCAAGCTGCTGTTTTATTTTACGGCGGACGGGCGTGTGGATTTCCGTGAGCTCGTAAAAGACCTTGCAACGGTATTCCACACCAGAATCGAGCTGCGTCAGGTGGGCGTGCGCGACGAGACGAAGCTTCGGGGCGGAATCGGTATCTGCGGACGGGAGCTGTGCTGCCATACGTACCTGTCCGAATTCATCCCCGTGTCCGTAAAGATGGCGAAGGAACAGAATCTGTCCCTGAATCCGACCAAGATCAGCGGAAACTGCGGACGGCTTATGTGCTGCCTGAAGCACGAGGAGGAAGCATATGAGTATCTGAACAGCCGCCTTCCGAACCTCGGCGACATGGTGCATACGCCGGACGGACTGACCGGCGAGGTGACCGATCTGAACGTATTGAAGCAGAAGGTTAAGGTTATCGTTCATGTGAACGGCAGTGACGGCGACGAGAAGGAAATCCGCGAGTATAAGGCGGAGGAACTTCGTTTTAAGCCGAGAAAACAGCGCAAGGAGTCCCGTGAGGATGCTGCTGCCGAGAAGGCGCTTCGCGCCCTGGAGTAAACAATGGCGGATTTGAAGGAACACGAACAGCTCGTCGACCTGCAGCGGAACGGGCTTGTGCTGATTCAGGACCGGCGCCGGTTCTGCTTTGGAATGGATGCGGTGCTGCTGTCCGGGTTTGCGGAGGTAAAGCGCGGGGAAACCGTGCTGGATCTCGGCACGGGGACGGGAATTCTGCCGCTTCTTCTGTCCGCGAAGACGGAGGCGAAGCATCTGACAGGGCTCGAAATCCAGCCCGAGAGCGCGGACATGGCAAGGCGGAGTGTAGCATTAAACGGGCTTTCCGATAAGATAGATATCATTACAGGGGACATTAAAAATGCCCCCTCTTTGTTCGGAAAAGCAAACTATGATGTCGTAATTTCGAACCCGCCGTATATGACGGGAGGGCACGGAATCGTCAATCCGTCGGACGCAAAAGCGATTGCGCGGCATGAACTTTTGTGCACATTTTCCGATGTGGCGAAATCGGCTGCGGAGGTTCTTAAGCCCGGAGGAAGGTTTTATCTGGTTCACCGTCCGTTCCGGCTGGCCGAGATCCTTACCACGCTTGTGGGCGCCGGATTGGAGCCGAAGCGTCTGCGCCTTGTATATCCGTATGCTGACAGGGAGCCGGATATGGTCCTGATTGCGTGCGTACGGGGCGGAAAACCCCGTCTGAAGGTCGAAAAACCGCTCATAATCTGGCAAAGCGAAGGAATTTATTCCGAAGAAGTGGGAAATTTGTACGGGTTTTAGGCCGTGTTAACAATTTGTTCATGATTTTTGACGGAAAATATTGCATGAAAAAAGGCTTTTCCGTATTACAAAGAATTCAAATGTTAACAAATTATTTACAAATTCTTGGCGCAAATGCCCGATTTTACTGGCTTTGACCACAATATCTAGAAGTCGCATTTTCAGAAACCACAAGAAGATAAAAAATATCAAGAGAAATGCACAAAAAATGATTGTTTCACCTTGCAATATTTTCCGAGAAGTGATATTCTCTAATTGTAGATAAAACTACGAATCAGGCATTTGGGAGGCTTCACATGGCTGGCGAGCTCTATCGTAAGAAGAAAAGACTCGGTGATATGCTCGTGTCCGAGCATGTCGTTACACCGGAACAGATTGAACAGGCCATGGAGGTCCGGAAGACCAACGGCAAGCGGCTCGGTGAGACGCTGGTTGATTTGGGATTCACTTCCGAAGAGAACATCACGAAGGCGCTCACCAGACAGCTGGGCGTTGAGATGGTTACTCCTTCCACGATGAAGATTCCCGAGGACATTGTCGGACTCGTAAGCCCGACAATCCTTCGTAAATACATGGTAATGCCTTTCGCGTACGGTAATTCCAATTCCCTTCGCGTGGCCATGGCGGACCCGATGGATATGGTTGCGATCGACGACCTGTCCATGGTTACCCATATGGACATCGAAGCCTATATCGCGACAACGCATGACATCATGATCTGTATCGACAAGTACTTCGGTAACGCGGAAGCACTTGACGCCGCAGAAGCTTACGCGAAAGAGCGTGAAGCAAAGAAGGCCATCGGCGAAGAGGAGAACGAAGAAGACTCCGTAGCCGATTCCCCGATCGTTATCATGGTTCGAAACATGATTGAGTCGGCAGCCCGTCAGAGAGCATCCGATATTCATGTAGAAGCGCTGGAGACGAAAGTTCGCATCCGGTACCGAATCGACGGTGCGCTTTTCGAACAGATCACCTACGACATCGGAATGCTTCCCGCAATCATCGCCCGTCTTAAGATCATGGGCGGCATGGACATTTCCGAAAAGCGTAAACCGCAGGACGGCCGTATCAGTATTACGGTTGACCGTGTGGAATACGATATCCGAGTTTCCGTTCTTCCTACCTACTACGGTGAAAAGTGCGTAATGCGACTTGCCCAGAAGACGGCACTCACCCGAAGCAAGAAAGACCTCGGTTTCGGCGACGCGGAAATGAAGAAGTTCGACCACATTCTGGCGAACCCGCACGGAATCATCCTTGTTACCGGTCCTACCGGTTCCGGTAAATCAACAACGCTTTATACCGCATTAAGTGAATTGAATAAAGAAGATGTTAACATCATCACGGTTGAGGACCCTGTAGAGGCGAATATCAACGGAATCAACCAGGTACATGTTAACGTAAAAGCGGGACTTACCTTCGCGTCCGCGCTTCGTTCCATTCTCCGTCAGGACCCTGACATTATCATGATCGGTGAGATTCGAGACGGTGAGAC
This sequence comes from uncultured Lachnoclostridium sp., assembly GCA_946402335.1. Classification (GTDB taxonomy): domain Bacteria; phylum Bacillota; class Clostridia; order Lachnospirales; family Lachnospiraceae; genus ISDg. Next base: position 73,684 of record CAMIWE010000001.1, on the reverse strand, counting down.
GGCGCAGATCGCGGTACAGGCATCCATCACCGGTCACCTTGTAGTAAGCACCCTCCATACAAACAGTTCCGCTGCAACGATCGCCCGTCTTCTGGATATGGGCGTTGAGAGTTACCTGATTGCGGACTCTGTTGTAGGCGTTATCGCACAGCGACTTGTTCGTCGTCTCTGTCCGAAGTGCAGACAGGCGCGTTACGCCACCGAAGAAGAAAAACGGACCATGGGAATCCGACCGGATACCCCGAACGTGGTTTTATATGAACCCGTCGGCTGCATGTACTGCAACCGGGGATATAAAGGCCGAATCGGTGTTTATGAGATCATGGAGATCACGCCGAGACTGAAGAAGATCATTTCGAACCGTGAGGATTCGGATGTTCTGAAGCAGGCCGCCCTGGAAGAAGGCATGAGCACGCTCCGTATGAGCGCGGCTAGAACGGCTTTGCAGGGAATCACTTCTTACTCGGAAATGCTCCGGGTATCCTTCGAAAGCTAACAGCGGCGCAGCGCCGGTAATAATCAGGAAAGAGGAACGGACAGAATATGAGAGAATTAGACGATATTTTGCAGGAAGCCGTCAACCGACATGCGTCGGACGTACATATCACTGCAGGCAGACCCGTTATATTCCGTATTGACGGTGACCTGAGACCGCTTGACACCGAAAAGCTTACGCCGGAGGCGATTGAGGAACTGGTTGTTCCGCTTTTCGCCGATAACGACCGACTGGTTGAGATCATGGATAAGACCGGTGAAATCGACTTCGCGTACTCCCTGTACGGACGCGGACGTTTCCGTGTAAACGTATTTAAGCAGAGAGGAACGCTGGCGATGGTCATGCGACTCCTGCCGTTTAAGATTCCGGCACCGAGAGAACTCGGACTTCCCGCTGCGGTTCAGGAACTCTGTACCAGAAAGCGTGGTCTGGTTCTGGTAACCGGTGCAACCGGTTCCGGTAAGTCCACAACCCTCGCTTCGTTGATCAACATGATCAACAAGACTTATGCAAAGCACATCATCACCCTGGAGGATCCTATCGAGTACCTGCACAGGCACGAGAAGTCCATCGTAAACCAGCGTGAGATCGGAGACGATACGGAGTCTTATTCCGGAGCGCTTCGTGCAGCACTCCGTGAAGACCCGGACGTAATCCTTGTAGGAGAGATGCGTGACCTGGATACCATCCAGACCGCAATCACCGCAGCCGAGACCGGCCACCTCGTATTCTCCACACTGCATACCAACAGTGCAGCCGATACGATCAACCGTGTTATCGACGTATTTCCGCCTCATCAGCAGCAGCAGATCAGAGTTCAGCTCGCGAGCGTTATCGAATGCGTTATCTCGCAGCAGCTGCTCCCGATCCAGACCGGCTCCGGCCGAGTTGCGGCATTTGAGGTAATGATGGGAACAAGCGCCATCCGCAACCTGATTCGTGAAGGTAAGGCATTCCAGATTCCTTCCATGATTCAGACCAGCAAGAAGCAGGGCATGCAGTCCATGGATGACGCACTTTACAATCTGTATATCGGCGGTTTGATCAGTGCTGAGAACTGCTTGAATTACGCACAGGATACAATCGCCATGAGCCGTAAGGTTACATTCTAAGCGGCTGAACAGAAAAGGAGGAATTACCGATGCCCGCATATGCATATGAGGCCGTCGACAAGATGGGCCGTAGAAAGAAGGGCAATATTGAAGCGGCTTCACCGGACAGAGCGCAGACGATGCTCAAAGGTGAAGGCCTGATCCCGCTGAAAGTCAGCGAACAGTCTTTCTTAAATAAAGATATGAACATCGGCGGAAGCGGTGTTGGCAAACGTGATCTCAGCGTTTTCTGCCGCCAGTTCGTATCCATCCTGAATGCCGGCGTTCCGATCGTTGACGCAATGGGCATGATGGAAGACCAGACCGAGAACAAGAACCTGAAGAAGGCACTCGGCGAAGTAAAAGCCAATATCGCAAAAGGTGAAAGCTTTGCGAACGCGTTGAGAGAACGAAGCGACGTATTCCCGCCCATGATGATCAACATGGTAGAGGCCGGTGAGGCTTCCGGTAGTATCGACGTTTCCCTCGACCGTATGGCGAACCAGTTCGAGAAAGACACCAAGCTTTCCGCGATGATCAAGAAGGCTTTGATTTACCCGATTGTCGTTGTAGTAGTTGCCATTATCGTAATGATCGTCATGATGGCATTCGTTATCCCGAACTTCATGGACATGTTCAAACAGATGGACACGAAGATGCCGGCTCTGACACTTGCCGTTATGGCTGCAGCGGATTTCTTTAAACATAACGTAATCCTGATCATAGCCATTATGGTTGCGATCGTAATCGGATTAAAGATTTTCAGCGCATCCCAGACCGGAACGATATTCCTGGCAAATGCAGCGATCAAGATTCCCGCATTTAAGGATTTCACGATCAAGACGTCTTCTTCGAGACTTGCAAGAACCCTTGCAACGCTTACCTCTTCGGGTATCTCGATGATTGATGCACTTGACATCAGCGCGAAGACGATGAGCAACTACGTATTCCGTCAGGCCGTACTTGAAGCGAAGGAAGAGGTTAAGAAAGGTGTACCGCTTTCCGAACCGCTTAAGAGAGCCGGAATTTTCCCGCCCATGGTTGTACACATGACCAAGATCGGTGAGGAAACCGGTGATATGGATTCGATGCTTACCAAGATGGCAGACTATTACGATGAAGAAGTAGAGAATGCTACGCAGAACCTGCTCTCCGTAATGGAGCCTATCATCATCCTGGTTATCGCAGTTTTCGTCGGAATTCTTGTCGGAGCATGCGTAATGCCGATGCTCAGTCTTTACAAAGGTCTCGACAACCTGTAAAATTGAATTAAACGACCGCCGGAATAGGGACGGCAGTTGTTTAAGATAGAAGGTTACGGAATGAGGAACCGTAACCGGAAGTATTAAACTAATATTATATGAAAATGGAGGAATGTTTCTATGAACAAGAACAAAGGTTTTTCACTCGTTGAGTTGATCGTTGTAGTAGCGATCATGGCTGTATTGGTTGGTATTCTCGCTCCCGCTTATCTGAGCTACGTTGAGAAGACTCGTCGTGGTACTGATGAGAACATGGCTGAGGAAGTTCGTCACACGATCGAAATTTCCGCTGCTGATATCTGTGTATACGATGAGCTTAAGGGCGGCGCTTCTTTCGCATTCTCTAACGGTACTACGATCGCTACGATCGACACCAGCAAGCAGGCTTTCTCTGAGGCTATGACTGATACCTACGCTACGAAGGCATTCAACATCAAGTCCAAGAAGTACAGCGGCAAGACCTACACCGTAAGCGTATCCGCTACGACTGGTGGTTCTGGTGCAGCTCTTGATGTAACTGGTGCTTGGAGCTAATTCAGGTCGCTCATCGAGCCTTTATAGGATTTCCTAAACAAAGGTAGTTCGAACGGCATAGAATAGCACAGTAAGGTGCGAACAAGTGCTGAAAGGCACGAAGATATCAAGTCCTGATTCCCTATCACGCAGGTGGGGCAACCCACCTGCGTGGGATAAAATATCTGGTGCACGGAAGCAGTTTGGAGGGTGAGTATGAAAGCGGAACATCAGCGCGGCTTCTCCCTCGTAGAATTGGTTGTCGTGGTTGCGATCATGGCAGCACTGGCAGGCATTTTGACTCCGGTTTATCTTCGGTATATTGAGAAGACCCGGATCCAAAGAGATGAATCCGCAGCGGGAGAGATTTTTCGTGCTGCGGAAATTGTCGTCTATACCGGGACATATGATGTGACGGGTATGGTTGTGGTTCAATTTAGCAGCAGCGGAGTTACGATTAACTCGGCAATCGCAAACCAGGACGAGATTGAGGACCTGCTGAAGGAACATTTCGGCAGCAATTTACAGTCTATTGTTCCTGTTTCCAAAAAGTATAAGAACAAGACATACTCCATCACAATGCTTCCTCCCGATGAAGGCGCAACGATGCCGAAGTTGTCAGGCGCATGGTCATAGACATTAGGAGAAGATAAAATAAGTAATATAATGAAGATATCGAGGTAAGGATGCGGTGGATACCGGTTTTAGGATTGCAATAATAATTATCGTATTCTTATATGGTATTATAATAGGAAGCTTCCTGAATGTGTGTATCTACCGGATTCCCCTTGGGCAGAGCCTTTCCAAGCAGCGCTCCCATTGCATGACCTGCGGATACCAGTTGCGATGGTTCGATCTGATCCCGCTTTTCAGCTGGCTGTTCCTCAGGGGAAAGTGCAGAAAGTGCGGCGCGAAGATCTCGGCCCAGTACCCGATTGTGGAGGCAACGAACGGGTTCTTATATGTTTTGATTTTTGCGGTACACGGATTTGACACCCGGACCGCCATTATCGAAAGCGTTCTGTATTGCCTCATGACGTCGGCGCTCCTTGCATTGAGCGTGATCGACTTCCGGACGTTCATTATTCCGTTCGGATTCAACATATTCATCTTCTGTTTGGGAGTGGTGAATCTGGGGTACCGGATCTTCTTTGTGAAGAATCCGGATATTTGGTTGTATATAGCAGGCTTTTTCGTAACAAGCGTAATCGCCGGAATCCTTTACCTTTGTAAGGCGATGGGCGGCGGCGATGTGAAGCTGTTAGCAGCATCCGGCTTTTTGATCGGATGGAAACTGTCGCTCCTGTCATTCTTTGCAGGATGCATCATCGGAGCAATCATTCATCCGATCCGGATGAAAGTATCCAAGCAGGGCAGAACCCTTGCGATGGGACCGTATCTTTCCGCAGGCATTGTGCTTGCAATATTGTGGGGATATCGATTTATTGACTGGTACTGGCATTTTACGGGCTTGGATAAAGCCTTCGGCTGAGCGGTACCGAACGAAAGTGGAATATAACTGACATCCCGTCAGATTATATAGTTGCAGGTTGATTAATGCGACGTCCGTATACAAGAGGATATGGATGATCACACGAAATTGATTAAGGGAAGGAAGAATTGCAGAAGCAATTCGAAAGGGAACCAACATGGCAGGAAAAGTGCTATCAATGGAAATCGGCCAGGGCATGACGCGCGTTGTTGAGGTAGATTATCAGGTTAAATCACCGAAGATATATAACGCGTTCTCTCTGGAAACGCCGAAGGACATGGTGCAGGACGGTGTTATTACCAGAAACGAAGACTTCATCATCAATTTGAAGGCTGAACTGCGGAAAAGGGACATCCGGACGGAGAGTCTTGTATTTACCGTAGCATCCAGCCGTATTGCAAACCGTGAAGCACGGATACCGCTTTGTAAGCCGAAGCAGATCCTGCCGCTGATTACGGCGAACGCAGCAGACTATTTCCCGGTTGATATGAACCAGTACCATCTGGTTTATAACATCCTCGGAAAGACGGAAGAGGAAGGTGTAAAGCAGTACAGACTTGCCCTTCTTGCAGTTCCGAACGATGTTACCACATCTTACATTGACCTTGCGCGTTCTCTGGGAATGCACATCCGCGCAATGGATTATGTCGGCAACAGCGTATTCCAGGTTGTCCGCCAGGAAGTATCATCCGGTGTTAACGCCGTGATTAAAATTGACGAGCATACTTCTCTCGTAACGATCGTAAAGAACGGTGAGATTATGCTGCAGCGTTCCGTACCGCATGGTGTTAACGGAGCAATTGAGAATGTTACCGAGCTGGATGTATACGGCGAGAACCTCTCCTATGCAGATGCAACCGTAGTATTCACGAAGCAGCGCTGCCTGCGCCGTTATCTGAACGTTGACGTAGATTATCAGGAAAAGGAAGACACTTCCGACGAGATGATGATGTCCCGTATCATGATTACCGAAAACCTGCGGTATTTCATCGGAAATGTAGGTCGTATCCTTGAGTACTTTGTATCCCGTAATGACAATGCGGCAATCGAGAACATTTACCTGGTTGGTATCGGTGCCGACTTCGTAGGAATGGACGAGCTCCTTTCCAACGAACTTGGATACAATGTACAGAAATATACCGGACTCGACGGAATCCGCACCGGATCTCCGAACTTCACGGCTCTTGAGTCCATGAGAGTATACGCAGCAGCAATCGGCGCATCCTACGCACCGTTGCAGCTCCTTTCCGAAGACCTTCTGAAGGGCGAGAAGCAGACGTCTCTTGCACTGCCGATCGCAATCTTCGTTGCATGCTGTGCGATTGCGGCAACCCTGTTTGCAGTCGGTAAGATCAGCGTAGCAAAGGTTAAGAAGGAACATCAGGAATTAGAGGATACCATCAAAGCCAATGAGTACCTTGAAAAACTGAATGAATGCTACATCAAGTCCACCGAGACTTATACCAATATTGATGCGATCCTGTCGAAGTACGGTCCGAATAACAACCGTCTGTTGACAATGTTCATCAACGAGCTTGAGCAGAAGATGCCGGAAGGCTTCATCACACTTCTCCTGAATGCGGATGCAGAGAAAGGCGTAACGCTTGACGTTACCTGTGCTTCCAAGGAAGAGGCAGCTAAGGTATTCCAGCAGATTCGTGACTTTAAGACGATCGTAACCGTATCATCTTCGCAGTTCGTGGAAGAATACGGAATGTCGCCGGAATATGACAAGCTGATCGAAGCTCTCTTAGAGGATGAGATTGCAAAGGCGATGGAGAAGTACGTTGACCGTGCTGACAAAGACGGTTTCGTATTGAATGATGACGGTGAGCTCGTTCTTCTCGAAGAACTGATCGAGATGAAGACTGCGGAACTCATTGAAGAGAAGAAGCAGGAGAAGATCATTCTCGGCCGTATCGTTAAACCCGAGCAGAAAGAACCCGAAGAAGGCGCTACTCCTAAGGAGAAGAACCCGATTGACGAGATAAACGCAGAAGATTACTTCTATACAAAGGTTAAGTTCTCTATCACCTGCATATACAATCCGGGATGTGATGCTTCTGAGTTCCTGAAGGATGCAGGCGAAGCTCTCGACAAGGAGAAGAAGGAGAGAGATGACGAAATCGCCCGCAAGAAGGCAGAAGAAGAAAAGCGGCAGAAGGAAGCTGAATTGAAAGCAACTGCTGCAGCCGAAGCCAAGAAGAAGGAGGACAACTAATCATGACGATGAAAGTATCGAAAAGAGATGTGACGATTCTTCTTATTGCGCTTGGTGCAATCCTTGCCTTCTGCGTATTCCAGTTCTATTTCCGCAAGGCAATGGATGAGAAGAAGTCCGTTGAAGAAGAGAACAAGAAACTCCAGGAAAGACTGGATAAGTTTAATAACGTAGATCAGAACAAGCTGCTTGCCGAAATGGCATCCAGAACGGAAAGTCTCCAGGAGAGATCCAAGGATTATCCTTCCGCTTACCGTTATGAAGATCTGATCATGTACCTGAATGAATGGCAGATTCTTCCTTATGAAGAAATGTATAACTTCCCGCTGTATACGATTACCGAGACAATGCTCACGGAAAATGCGGGCGGTGTGCTTGACTGGGATGTAGCTTCGAAGTCGGAAGTATCCGCATCCTACTGGTTTGGTAAAGCAACGATTGATGCAACCTATGGTTTGAACTCTTACAAGGCCTTCAAGGATATGATTAATAAGATTTATCTTGATAAGGCACCCAAGACGATTCAGTCCATCACGGCGATTATGAATGCCGAGAACGGATATATCGGCGGTTCCATCATCATTGACTTCCTGAACATCCAGAATGGATCCAATACCTATACGCCTGTTACGATTACCGGAGTTCCTACTTCTGTAACGAACATCTTCGGACCTACCAATACGCCGACGCCTACTCCGTCGCCGACGCCCAGACCGAATCAGAGACATACTGAGGACTAATCAAAAGGCAATCCGTGTGACGGATTACCGCTTTATCCTACCCGGGGAGCTTTCCCCGGGCTGGATAAGGCTTCTCCGCGAAGTCCTTAAGAGGAGATATGAAGAAAAAATCAAAAAGAAAGGATGGGAGAACCGTGGGAGAAAACGAGAAAAAGAAACGTAAACACAAAGGTTTTACGCTTGTTGAAGTGCTTGTTGCGGCTGCAATACTGAGCCTTGTTGTACCGCCGATTCTGTCTTCGTTCGTTACGATAGCACGAGTGAATGCAAAATCCCGCAGAAAGCTCTCCGCTACAACCATTGCGAACGGCGTAATGGAATCTGTGAAAGGATTTGAATTGTCTCAGGTTGCTATTCAGTGCGACTACCCTTCAGACGGCTTCTATGTAATCGCCGGCTTTACGGGTACCGTTCAGGAACTTGAGATCAACAGCCTGACCGCGATCGGAACGAAATCGGTAACGAAGACCGGTTCCGATTACGAGTTTAACGGACAGGCAAGCAAGAATTACGCATTTGCTTTCACCGGCGTTGAAATGGATGGAACGACTTATGACGTCCTGCTGACTTACCGAAAGAACACGACCAATACGCGCGCGGATGTTTCGGTAACGCAATCGGACGGATCAACGCTTGCTACCACAACCGATGCAATTTTCGGACCGGTAAAAGTACGCGTTCTCAGTTACTATGATGTAGACATCCAGGTATTCCGCGGAGGCGCGGGCTTTACTTCGAAGCCTTTGGCGCACATCACGGGAACCAAAGCAGATTATAACTAATTTCTTCGAAAATAATCAGAAAGGAGAATGGGCCGATGAGAAAATTCGACAGAGACAATAGAGGTATCGCCCTGATTACCGTTGTAATCGGCGTTATGTTCTGCCTCCTGCTCACTTCGACAATGTTGCGCGTATCATTGCTCGGATTACAGTCAAGAGAAGTTAACAAACAGGTTTCTGATAATTTCTATGACGCAGAGAGTGTTGTTGATACCGTACGTCTGAATGTTCAGAACTATGCCGCAAAGGCATGGGCGGAAACATCTAACGGAGCTGATTCCAGCAACTTCGTTAAGAAGACTTTCGAATTACTTACCGGACAGGCGTATCCGTCAACCGGCGGAACCTACACGCCTTCGGATGTTGTAAAAGGCCAGATTATTACAAAACTTCAGCAGAATGCTATCCTGGGAGGAGAAATCCTCAGCATCGGTGATATTGAATCCGTTACCGGTACCAGTGGAAAGCTGGAGGGTATCGCCATTAAGGATGTGGAAGTTAAGTACGAGCATCCCACAACCAAGATGGTTTCCTATGTAAAGACCGATATTACGATCAGTGCTCCGCTTTATGCGAGCCGCAAGAAGTTCCCGCTTGCCAGTTACTCCATGTTCGCCGGATCCGGCGCTAACATTTATAAGCAGGCCGGTGAGTCCAGCGCAAACGCAAACGAAAGCGGATATCTGGAGCAGGAAGGCTGTGTATACTTCGGATGGCATACATGGCATAACGCGAGTGATGCCGACGCCGTTACGATTGATAAGCGTCAGACCTTGATCCTTTCCGGCGACAATATCGTAATTAACGGAAACATTGTTATTAAAGGCCACTCCAATCTTCAGCTTACAAGTGTTGACGGTCAGGACGTGGAAGTTCGCGGTAAGATTCTGATCGGACCGGATTCCCACCTTGTTATCAGTGAGAAGACGAACCTGAAATGTCAGGATATCCGGTTCTTTGAAAGCGACAGTGCTATCTCCGGTTCTTCGACGAGCTGCACATCCCTTGCAAAGCAGAATATGAACAGCACCGCACAGAGCAATTATACGGTTGACGGAAAAGCCGGACTTCCGTACGATTGGTACAATAAGACGTTGTCTACCAACCCTTATTACGCAAAGGCTCATACCATCGTATATGCGAAGATGAGATATGATACAACGACGCACGAACCGGTTGCGACAAGCGTTCAGGACGCGCTCATCACAAACGGCCGTGTTACGGTCGGTGGAACGACCATTTCCACGGAAGGTCATATTTCCATCGCAATGAATGCAAACTGGGAGGTTACCGACGAAGAACTGAATCCGAAGCCGAGAACCAATCAGTTTAAGAACAGTGAAGGCACTGTAGTAACATTGGCACACAATTATGATCCGTTCTTCCTTGAGATGATCGACGGTGAGTATTTCGAGAAATTCCTGACGCTGGAGCCTCCGAGGAACGGCAAATGTGAGAAGACCGTTACCGGTAACCCTTCACAGGATGAAAGCATTAAGAACGGTAAATACAGATGGGGTAGTTCCCTTGATCCCGGAAGTGGTAATGTGGCATCGAACAGCCAGCAGAGAAATATCGTTTACAACGGTGTAACCTTAAACGGTTCCGCGAACCCGACATTTAAGCTTGGATTTACATCGGTAGGAACCGCAATCGAGAACCCTGTAAACGTTTCGGATCATCCGTTTGTTTTGACCGATGACCACGTACAGATCAACATGGACTCCGTAAGCGCTGATTATTGCGGCGTTGTTATTACGGCAGGCGATGTAACCTTCAAGAAAGATACCGGCTACTGTAGCGGTAAGTCACTTCTCCTTCTGGATCCCACCTCCGACCATCGCTACCTTGTGGCATTTATGGATGAGGTCGGCAAGAGAATGAGCGGTACCGACAACGTAGCACAGTCGGATTATAAGTACCTGATATTTAACAACCTCTTTAACGGCGGAACCGCAAGATTCACGAACGCCAGCCATACCGGCGGCGGATCCGGTTTCATCGTTGATGAAGAGCATAACAAAGAATTGAACTTAGTTGGAACGAGTAACTACGAGAAGAAATAACAGCAACGGCGACCACCAGTGAGGAGAGGATATATATGAAAAAGAATCATGGTTTTACAATGGTTGAAGTAATGGTTACCGTTGCCATTATGGGAGTGCTTGCTTCCATTATCGGAATCACAATGGGTATCTTACTCGGCCAAAGAGTAAAGTCAATGGCTGCGGATACAAAGAGCGTATTTCAGAGTACGCAGGCTGTTGCCCTTAGCCGTGACGATGCATATGTTGAATTACGCCAGAACGGAGATAACGCGGTTGTTATTGCATACTCTGCTGCAGGGAAGGAAATTAACCGTGCAGAGGGACATGATGTAAAGATGTATGTAACAATCGGCGGTTCCGAACAGGCGGTATCCGGTCCGATCGCAGTGCATTTTGATCGCCAGACCGGTGGCATTAAGCCTCAGACCGACGGCGGTACGGATTATGTTACGCAGATCCGTATCACCAACGGAAAGAGAAACATCGTGTTAAAGATTTCCAGACTTACCGGAAAAGTGACATACTGAAAGGAGGAGACTGATGAAACAGAAGAAAAACCAAGGTTTTACGCTTGTTGAATTGCTTGTTTCCATTGCCGTACTCAGTATTGTAACACTTGGAATCGGAGGCCTCCTGAGACTTGCGGCGGAGCAGTATTCCAACGCAACGAAGGAAACGGAAGTTCAAAACATTCTTCAGCAGACGGTAGCTTCCGTCAGCAACACAATGGAAGATGCGGAACTCGGAGTATTCTTCTCAGGAAATACATTAACCATTGCAAACAGAAACAAATACTTCAAGTTCGAGCGTGTGGGCAACGTCCTCTATTATGATGAGAAGCGCTACCTGTCCGCAGTGGACGATGAAGAAAAGATTGATGAAGCAAAGGGCGGCTCTGTAGGCCATAACCAGGAGAACGTTCTTGCAGATCACATCACAATCTTTACCGTATCGATTCCGGAAGTATTACCGGGCGATAAACAGGGATTTGCAGTGCTTACGGTAGGCATTCAGTTCCAGGAAAGAGGAAAGAGCATCGTTCAGAACGTGTTCTTCCGCAATTACAACGCAGAAGTATTTCAGGTTTCCAGCACCTTAGCCGGTGGCGGTTCTCCGATTCCCGGAGGCGGCGGTGGCGGCGGCGGAACACCTGCAGCGACCCCTACACAGGCAGGTCCGACGGCATTGCCCGGTGATACGCCTACTCCTACACCGAGTACGGCTCCTGCATCACCTACACCGTTTACGGCTAGTCCTACACCGATTACCCCCGGTCCCGGAGGCGGCGGTGGCGGCGGTGGTGGCGGTACGGTTGTATATAACGGTTCCGCACCCGGAGCTCCTTTGGTCAAGACCCCTACCGTTCAGGGAAACAGCGTTGTCTTTGATCTTGACTGGTATGGTACAAAGATGAAGGTTACCTTTGAGAAGTCCGGATCTTCTTACAATATGAAGTTTGACGGTAACTCAAATGAATGGCTTCTTCACGGACTTAACCAGGCCGGATATAACCTCTCGTCAATGCCTCAGATTGAATGGGGAAAGACAACCTATAACAACGTTGACGGTTCTATCCTGAACTGGTGGAAAAACACCATGGGAGTCGATGTACAAGCCTCTCTTTCCTGATAAATAAGCTATAAAAGGAGTACTTTAGTATGAAAAAGAATGCTGGAATCTCAACAATCATGGTAACCGGTCTTGCGGCCTTTATATCCGTATTCACACTGGTAATTCTGGTTGTAATTAAGAGTGTAGCCGGCGGTACCGGCGGTTCCTCGCAGGCGCTTACGGGTGCCGAGAACAAAGCGAAAACCCTCGGAGACAGATTCATCGCCAATGTGCAGGAAGCTGACATCGACATTTTCTTTAACCGGACGAACAGTGCAGTTGTATTTGTAAGCTCGTCGCAGATTAAGGTAATGTGGAGAGAAGGCGGCATGGGCAGAATCCTTGAGACCGTCTTCACATACGATTCCAATTCTCTTTCCGCTGAGGAAAAGGTTGCTCAGGCCAAGACCAAAACCGCAGAAATGCAGGGTGTATCCGGATCCCAGATTTCGGCCGGTATTTCGACATTCCTGATGGTTGAGGACAAGGCTACGTCTACTGCAAAGCTTACTTTGAAGGTGGAATATAAGGAAGACGGAAAGCCCCGTTACATCGACAGAGAGTATACGCAGAGATGGTCTGAGGGCGTTGACTCCTACAAGTATCAGTACGAGAAATAACATCGTTTGTTCTAAAGAGTGAGAAGGTAAAATATAGAAAATCCCGTCGCTTCCCGGAAGCGGCGGGATTTTTATGCATTCAAAAACCGTGCGGCATATGTTGAGCGACTTTCGGAAACGTTACCAAAGCAGTTAGCTCGGTCCAGGCTTCCTTACGGCACATGAAAGATTCTGCTTAGTGCTGCTGCATTCCTGCCCTGACACGGTTCACGGATTTCCATTGCGTAAGACCCGGACGTCATTACCACTTACTTTGGGCGGCTTCCCGTAGGTACGCCCGCGATATGCCATCACCCCTGCTATAGCGGATTGCAGGTTCAGGGCACCGCTATCTCCCCGGCTGCACGGCTTTCATAGTATACCTTGTTTTCGGAAAGTTGTCAATATTAGGGAATATTGTGGATAAAGCCTTCGGGAAATACCCTATAATGTGGAAAAACGAAGAAAAACCTTGATAGAATGCGGTTTTGGTGGTATGATATAGTAGATTTAGTATTTATAATGCTATAAATGTATCCGGGCATTTTCTCTTATCGCAAAAACGCGAACCGGGAGGGGAGTCTCACATGGCTATGTTATTAACAACAACGTCGAAAATCAATGCGTTGAAGGAATTCATGAAAGAAGGAGACTATGACTCAGCAGTTGAAATTGCTGAGAAGATCCGGCCTGAAAAAGTCAGTTCGGTCCGTGATCTTACAACGATAGCGAATGCCTTCCTGAAGAAGAAACGCTATGAAGATGCGAAGGATATTTACATCGAGATGCACAATCACGCCCAGACGCATAAAGTACTGGTGGGATTGATTGAACTTTGTCTGAAGACCAACTCCCCTGAGGAGGCGGAGATTTATATCCGTGAGTTCCGGAAAATGGAACCGGATAATCCGGAGCGACTGATCTACCGTTACCGAGTAGACGTTATGCTCGGAAAAGGGCCGGAATACCTGGTAAGAAGCCTTAGCAAGCTCAAGGACGAAGATTATACGGAGACCTGGGGGCTGGAACTGGCGAAGGCCTACTATAAGATGGAAGACTACGAGAAATGCGCCCAGGAATGCAAAGACATCCTGTTGTGGTTCTCCGGTACGGAAGCCGCAAGCAAAGCGCGCGTTCTTCTGAATGCCTGCACGGAGAAGGGCGTTAAAGTTTCCATGCCTGTTGCAAAGCCGAAGGCACAGGAACCGGAGGAGGAATCTTTCGAAGCGGAATCCGTAGCAGCGCCTGTTGAGGAAGAGGAAGCAAAGGCAGAAGAAACCGCAGAAGCGGACGATGGTTTCTTTGATCTTTCGGCAGCAATCGGCGAAGTGGTTTCCGAAACCATCGATGAAGACGCCAAGGCCGAAGAACAGAGCGTAAAAGAACCCGCCGAAGAAGCAGAGAAAGCATCCGAAGCCGATGAGAGCACTTATGACGAAGCTGACCTTGAGGCAGTAGAAGATATTAAATTCTCCTTTGCCGAAGAAGGTGCGGAAGGAGCAGCAGAGGAAACGGATACGGCCGAGGCTCCGGAATCCTACGATACATTCTTTGAAGAAGAAACTGAGGAAGCAGCGGCCGCTGAAAATGCAGTAGAAACGGATGAGGAACCGGAGACTGCAGAGGAGACCGGGGAAGCCGTTCCGGACACCTTCTTTGAAGAAGAGCCCGAGGAAGCAGAAGTTGCAGAAACTGCAGCAGAAAATGCTGAGGAAGCGGAGGCTGCAGAGGAGACCGGCGAAGTCGTTCCGGACACCTTCTTTGAAAAGGAGCCCGACGAAGTTCCTGTTGTCGCCGCCGTTAAAGAGGAAGCACCGGCTGCACTTGAAGAGGAAGCAGAGGCTGCAGAGGAAACCGAAGACGTTGTTTCCGATAACGATGAAGACAAAGCGGCAGACGACACCCTTGCAGAGGATGTTACCGTTGATATCGATATCATTGCTTTAGCAATGAAAAAGGCGAAGGAAGCCGATGACGATGACGACGATGTCGTTCTGCACGATTACTATACCGAAGAAGAGCTGAAGGAAGCAGAATGGGAAGAGGCAGTTGCCGCCGCAGAGCGTAAGAGTAAGAGCGCGGCCGCCGCCAATGCATCGAAACCCTTCTACATCCCGCCGCTTAAGTACAATACGCCGGAATCGATTCTGTCCGGTTCGGATTTCGCTTCGAAGACATCCGACAGTACGGACGGAATTCCGACCATCAGCGCTCCTACTGCGGAGCCTAAGGCGACGGACGATTTGTTCGACCGTGTTCCCGGACCGGCGAAGAGGGTTGTAAAGAACACGGAAAAGCCTGCCAAAATGAGCGAAGAGGATTTCCTTAAGGGAGTTTCCGCTTCGGTTGACAATATTCTCGCCGTTAATGCCGAGGAAGAGGACGGCCAGATGTCCTTCTTTACGGACAGCTTTGACCGCGGCAGTGACGCCGTTTCCATGAAGCCCGTGAAAGCGGACGACGAGGACGAAGATTTCTTTGATATCTCGAACAGCATTGCGGATACCGTAAAAGAAGATATCGAGAACGGAGAAAAGGAAACGGAAGTTTCGGCAGCTCCGACCAAGCGTTTCGCGGAGGATTTTACGGCGCAGGCTTTGGATGCGGCGCTTCGCGACGATGATGATGCGATTGAGAAGGCACTCTACGGTCTTCTTTCCGAGAAATAAGCAGCCCGCGGATTTAAAGATTCCGCCGGATGGTATTTCATAAAGCATTTGGGATCAACTTATGGCAAAACAATCTTGGAAGCCCGGCAATATGCTGTATCCTTTGCCGGCGGTAATGGTGACTTGCGCGGATGAGGCCGGAAAGCCGAACATCCTCACAATTGCCTGGACGGGTACCGTATGCTCTGATCCGCCGATGGTATCCATATCGGTTCGAAAAGAGCGGTATTCTTACGAACTGATAAAAAAGAGCGGCGAATTTGTCATCAACCTTACGACGGAGGCGCTTGCCCGCGCGACGGACTACTGCGGCGTGCGTTCCGGCCGGAAAGAAGACAAATTCAAACGAACCGGCCTGACTCCGGTTCTCGCCGACATTGTGAAAGCACCGCTGATTGCGGAATCCCCGGTCAATCTCGAATGCCGGGTGACGGAAATCAAAGAACTCGGAAGCCACGATATGTTTCTTGCAGAAGTGGTTGCCGTTCATGCCGATGAGGCATATATGGACGAGCATGGAAAGTTTGACCTTATGAAAGCGAATCCTATCGTCTACTCCCACGGTACGTATTATAGCCTTGGGAAAGCAATCGGAACCTTCGGGTATTCCGTAAAAAAACAATAGAAAGACTTTGCGGCTTAGCCGCACCGGAGGAAATTTTATGGAGCAGTACGTTATCAGCGGAGGCAAATCCCTTGCCGGCGAGGTTACCATCAGTGGTGCCAAGAACGCTGCGCTCGGTATTCTTGCCGGGGCAATCATCTGTGATGATTTCGTTACGATTGAGAACCTGCCGGATGTAAACGACACCAATATCCTTTTGGAGGCGATTGCGGCCATCGGCGCCGTGGTTGACCGCGTCGACCGACATACGGTCCGTATCAACGGAGCTACGATCCACACGGAAATGGTGGATTACGACTACATTCAGAAGATTCGGGCATCCTACTATCTGTTGGGAGCGCTTCTTGCGAAACGCGGAAACGCAACCGTAGCGATGCCGGGCGGATGCGATATCGGATCCCGTCCCATCGACCAGCATTTGAAAGGATTCCGTGCTCTCGGCGCGAAAGTAACGACCGAGAACGGATTTGTTCATGCACAGGCCGATCATCTTCGCGCAAGCCATATTTTCCTTGACGTGGTAAGCGTCGGAGCGACAATCAATATTATGCTTGCAGCCGTTATGGCCGAAGGCCAGACGATCATCGAGAACGTTGCGAAGGAGCCTCACATCGTAGATGTGGCCAACTTCTTAAACAGTCTCGGAGCCAACATTAAGGGAGCCGGTACCGATGTGATCCGTATCCGCGGCGTTCAGAAGCTTCACGGAAACAGCTATTCCATCATTCCGGACCAGATTGAGGCAGGCACGTTCATGTGCGTTGCCGCTGCCACCAAAGGCGATGTTCTTTTGAAAAACGTAATTCCGAAGCACCTTGAGGCGATTACCGCAAAGCTTGTGGAAATCGGTGCAGAGGTCAATGAATATGATGATTCCGTCCGTGTATGCTGCAGCCGCAGACCGCATGCCAGCACGGTGAAGACCCGCGTATATCCCGGTTTCCCCACCGATATGCAGCCGCAGATGGCCGCACTGCTCATGTTCGGCGAAGGAACCAGTTACATCAACGAGACGATTTTCGAGAACCGTTTCAAATATGTAGCCGAGCTTCGTAAGATGGGAGCCAACATTAAAGTGGAAGGTTCCCAGATGGCAGTCATTGAAGGAATCGAGAAGGCAACCGCAGCAACCCTTGACACCCCGGACCTTCGTGCCGGCGCGGCACTTACCATAGCGGCGCTTGCAACGGAAGGACGCAGCGTCATCCGTGATATCGAGTACATTGAGCGCGGTTACGAGAATTTCGACGAGAAACTTCGTGCACTCGGCGCCTCCATCGAGAAGACTCCGGTGCCCGCAGGACGCAGAAAGAATAAATTTGCATAAAACCCTTCAGGGTTTTAGAATACAGGGAATGACCAGTGTCGGATGCATTCGTGTCCGGCACTGTTTATCCGTTTTATGAGGAGTGAACCAGTATGGAAGAAAGAATTTTTACCTCCGAATCCGTCACCGAGGGACATCCCGATAAGATTTGCGACCAGATCAGCGATGCGATTCTGGACGAACTGATTCGTCAGGATCCCATGAGCCGTGTTGCCTGCGAGACCTGTATTACCACCGGCCTTGTTCTGGTTATGGGAGAAGTTACCAGCACGGGATATGTGGATATTCAGAAGACGGTCCGCGATACGATCCGTGAAATCGGTTATGACAGAGCCAAATACGGATTTGACGCCGACACCTGCGGCGTTATCGTAGCTTTGGACGAGCAGTCCAAGGATATCGCGATGGGCGTTGATAAGGCGCTCGAAGCGAAGACCGGTGAGATGAGCGATTCCGATATTGCCGCCATCGGTGCCGGCGACCAGGGTCTGATGTTCGGTTACGCAACCAACGAGACCCCCGAGTATATGCCGATGCCCATCAGTCTTGCACACAGACTGACCAGAAAGCTGTCCGAGGTTCGTAAGAACGGAACGCTTCCGTATCTTCGTCCCGACGGCAAATCCCAGGTTACCGTCGAGTATGACGAGAACGGCAAGCCGTCCCGCGTCAATGCAGTCGTAGTATCGACGCAGCATGATCCCGACGTTACCCAGGAGCAGATTCATAAAGATGTTAAGAAGTACGTTATCGATGCGGTTATTCCGGCTGAGATGATGAGTGCTGGAACGAAGATTTTCATCAATCCGACCGGTCGTTTCGTAATCGGCGGACCGAACGGAGATTCCGGTCTTACCGGCCGTAAGATCATCGTTGACACCTACGGCGGATACGCCCGTCACGGCGGCGGTGCATTTTCCGGAAAGGACTGCACGAAGGTTGACCGTTCCGCTTCCTATGCGGCCCGTTATGTTGCCAAGAATATCGTGGCAGCAGGACTTGCCGATAAGGTGGAAATTCAGGTTTCCTATGCTATCGGTGTAGCAGAACCGACCTCGATTTCCGTAGACTCCTTCGGCACCGGAAAGGTTTCCGATGAGAGAATGGTAGAGATCATCCGCGAGAATTTCGACTTAAGACCTGCCGGAATCATTAAGATGCTTGATCTTCGCCGCCCGATTTATAAGCAGACCGCTGCATACGGCCATTTCGGACGCACGGATATTGATGTAACGTGGGAGCGTCTCGATAAAGTGGATGTTTTGAAGAAATACCTCGCGTAAGATTGAGGGTTTCCGGCGAGAAAATGTTTGATTTTTCTTGCAAGCAAGGGTATATTTAAAGTAAGAGAATTTGTTCCATAATACCGATGGAGGGTGAGAGTTCTATGCCGAATGGTATCGTTCAGTCATTGCACTTGATCTTTGGTTCTACATCGACGCCGAACAAGGGAGTTCTTGATTTACTTTTGTTGGTCGTCAACATTCTTATTTTGATGCTGATTACTTCCTTGATTCTGTTCCTCGTGGGAAGAAGACGCGGACAGACAAAGGTCAGTGAGAAAAAGGATAATAACGCATGGCAGAAGTACGGCACGGTGCCTCCGGAGTATCTCGACGGAAAGCCCCAGTTTGGAACGACCTCTCTTCTGAAACCGTATCACAGTGAATATCCCGATGTTGTAATAGACAATGACGGCAACGGAAAGTCGGCAGCCGCGGGAATTGACCCGCACGGCATGGTAATCATGCGGATGCGTACCGAGGAGGAATTCCTCGTAGGTAAAGACGAGTACCTGATGGGTAAGGAACGGGTTCGCGTAGATTACTGTATCACCGCTAACCCCGCAGTCAGCCGGGCACATGCGAAACTGACAAGAAAAGACGGAAAGCTGTATATTGAAGATTTAAATGCCACGAACGGAACTTACGTGAACGGCGAACGGATTCGCGCCGGAGTGAAGATTCCGCTTGAAGTCGGAGACCGGTTCCGTCTCGCAGACGAAGAGTTCCAGGTAAGATAAGATATTGATTCATCCGGGTACCCGATTTTAGCCAGTCGGGTACCTTTTTGTTGCAAAAGCGGGGCGCCTTAAGGCGCAGGAAAATGATAAGGCATGGGACGTAAAATGGAAACCATGCGAAGGAGAAGAAAATATGGGAAAAGTATTAAACGGTATCGAGCCGAAAGCAGTATTCGGGTATTTTGAGGAGCTTTGCGGAATCCCGCACGGGTCCGGCAATATTCGTGCGATCAGCGACCGGCTCGCCGCATTTGCCGTCGAGAACGGACTGCGCTATGTGCAGGAGCCCTGCGGCAACGTCATCATCTATGCCGACGCGACGCCCGGCTACGAGAAAGAGCCGGCAATTGCGCTGCAGGGACACATGGACATGGTTGCGGTGAAAGACCCGGATTGCACCCTTGATCTCGAAAAAGACGGGCTCTCCCTTTTTGTGGAGGACGGTTTGATCGGCGCCCGCGGGACGACGCTCGGCGGTGACGACGGAATCGCAATCGCTTACGGCATGGCAATTCTTGCCGATAAGACCATTCCGCATCCGGCACTGGTGCTGGTTGCCACGGTCAATGAAGAGACCGGCATGGACGGCGCGATTGCAATGAACCCCGATCTCCTGACGGCAAGACGTCTGATCAATCTCGACTCGGAAGACGAAGGAATCTTTATTGCGGGATGTGCCGGCGGCCTGACGCTTCGCCTCCGTATGCCGCTTGTACGCGAGAAGGCTTCCTTAGATTACGCCACATACGAAATCCGCCTCGAAGGTCTTCAGGGAGGCCATTCCGGCACGGAAATCGCAAAGAACCGTTCGAACGCGATTCTGCTTCTTGCCCGCGTGGTGCGGGACCTGAAAAAGCAGGGCGTACGGCTTGTATCCATAAGCGGCGGAACGAAGGACAATGCAATCCCGAATGCCGCAACGGTCGTTATTGCGGTACCGGACGGAAAGAAACCGGATATTACGGCAATCACGAAAGAACTGACCAATGCGCTTAGCGGTAAAGAAGACGGACTGAAGATTTCCGTAACGGCATGCTCCGGGGAAGCGGAAGGCATTCTCACAGCGGACAGCGAGGAGAAGCTTCTGAACCTTCTGACGCTGCTTCCGTTCGGGCCTGCGGCGATGAGCACGCTTCCCGAACTGGTGGAAACCTCGGACAATGTGGGAATCATCCGTACGGAAGGGGCTCTGGCGGAGATCGCGGTTTCCGTTCGTAGTCTGATCGAGTCCGAAAAGCAGGAACTTTGCAATCGGATTTGTCTTATGGCGAAGCTTTGCGGTGCGGAAGTATCCCGTAACAGCGAATATCCCGGCTGGCAGTACCGCGCGGAGTCGGCAATCCGTGACAAGGCGGTGGCGGCTTACCGTGAGCTGAACGGATGCGATCCGAAGGTGGAAACCATTCATGCGGGACTGGAGTGCGGCCTTTTGATCGATAAGATTCCGGATCTGGACGCGATCAGCATGGGTCCGCAGATGTACGACGTGCATACGACCAAGGAAAGGCTTTCCGTTGCTTCGGTAGAGAGAACCTGGGAACTGCTGCTTTCAATCCTTGCGAAAAAGGATTGACAAGCGCCGGGCTTTTGTGTATAACAATAGTGTAAGGTAATTGACATTTACCATACGGACGTGTAATACACTTTTCCGATCCCATGCCGGGCAAGGCTGCGGGAGAGCGAAGAAACAGGAGGAGAAAGAAATGTTTGATGACGATTTTTTCAAAAAGACATCCGAAGCTTTGAACGGCTTCTTTGATTCCATTGAAAAGAGTATAAAAGGCCTTCAGAACGAAGTGGATTCGACGAAGGATAAAATGATGAAGCAGGCCGAGGAAAGCGCCAAGAACGCGGAAGCGGAAGCGGCTAAGACCGATGCAGACAAGACCGGTACCGCTGCCGGAGAGGCTAAAGGCGAAAAGGATGCGGCCGGCGGCAATGACGAAGGCAAGAAGCAGAATGCCAATCCGATCGGAGACTGGTTTAATAAGATTCTCGACGGCGGCTCTAAGAATGCGGTGGGCGAGAAGGGAATTGCCTATTACCGTGCCGATACGGCCGATACCGTGAACATCTTCTGTGAGGTTCCGGGCTGTGACAAGACGAGTGTAAACGTGAAGTATGAAAAGGATATGCTGATCGTGCGGGCGAAGAAGAATCTGCCCGAGGTGGAAGGCACGGTGCTTTTCAAAGAAGCGGTCGGCGTACGTGCCGGCGAGCTTGAGCAGAAGATCCGTGTGGGCAAGCTGGATCAGACTTCCATCCATGCAGGATATAAGAACGGTATTCTGACAATCACCTGCAAGCGTCCGCAGGTGTAAGCGACGGGATTTCCAATACAATTCAGTAGTGTTGCAATATATAGAAAAAGCATGTCCGGGGGGACATGCTTTTTTGCTTTATCGCATGGAACCTGAAACGATCCTTGCATTTTCTGGTAAAGACCGGCGGGTAGCCTGTCGGATAGGCCTTTCGGAAGTCAAATAGTGAGCGAAGCGTCCGCTACACTGCGTATAGTGGATATACTTACTAGTCCCTTGACAGTGAGCGAAGCGTCCGCTACACTACCTATAGAGGGCTTACAAGCCCCTTGACAGTGACTGGTGTATAAATAAACTTATCGGACACGAGGAGGATTTTCGTGATGAAAGGTACAAAGAGATGCTTGAGTGTACTGGGAATGGTCATTGCAGCCGTATTCCTGTGCATGACGATTGTTTTATTGTTCGGACAAAATGTATCCTTTGCCGTAGAGGTGGAAACATTTGTCATTGATGACAACGGAGTTTTAGTACAATACAACGGACCGGGCGGAGATGTAATCATTCCGGACGGCGTGACAGCAATCGGAGATATGGCGTTTTGGGAATTTGAAAACCTGACGAGTGTAACGGTTCCCGACGGTGTGACTTCGATTGGGTTCGGGGCATTTGTGAATTGTCACAATCTGGCGAGTATCAACATTCCGGACGGAGTAATCTCGATTGGAAACAGTGCTTTTGAAAGTTGCCGGAGTTTGACGGGTATTACCATTCCGTCAGGTGTATCTTCGATAGGGCAAAATACATTTTATGGTTGCAGCAGTCTACAGAGTATCATCATCCCGGATGGAGTGACATCAATCGGAAATTATGCATTTGGGGATTGCTACGGTTTAACGAGTATCACTATTGCGGACAGTGTTTCTGAGATTAACGCTGAGGCATTTCGAGGCTGCAGCAGTTTGACAAGTATCAACATTCCGAAAAATGTGACAACAATTCCATATGGAGCGTTTTGGGGCTGCAGCAGCCTGACAAACGTTACTGTTTCGAAAGGCGTGAAGGTTATTTCGGATTCGGCATTTCGGAGTTGTGTTAGTTTAACGAGTATTATCCTTCCTGACAGTGTGACAACAATCAGCTATTGCGCCTTTCGTGGTTGTGACAAATTATCAAGAGTTGTCATCCCGGACAGTGTGACCAGAATTGAAAGTTATGCATTTGATAATTGCATCAGCCTAAAGAGTATTACAATCCCGAGCAGCGTAACATTCCTTGAAGTGGATTTGTTCTATGAATGCTCCGAAGATCTGGTTATCCGCGTTTATAAGGACTCTTACGCCGAACAGTATTTTAGGGAGAACAGTGAACACACGCTTGAAGTAATCGAATGGGATCCGAGCCTGAAAGGCTGCTCTGTTGATCTGTCGGATATTGTGAACCTCAAGTTCTATTTCGCCGTGGATGACGGAGCAGTTGCAACCGGCAACATTTATGCAGCCATTACTTATAAGTCGGGGGCACAGGAAACACAGGATATTAAAGCAAGTGCTGCCTGCACACTGCCGGACGGAAGCAAAGCATATGTGGTTGAATGCAAGCTTGCCCCGAAATCGGTAAATGATGAAGTGATTGTCCGGTTGATGAACCGGGAGACCGGAGAAGCACTGACGGTTCCGAGCAAATACAGTGTAAAGGCTTATTGCATGAGATTGCTGGAAGACAGTAGTTTTTCGGAGGCTGAGAAAGAACTGGTCCGTTCGCTTATGTCTTATGCAACGTATTCCCAGTTGTACTTTGGTTATGAAACGTCGAATCTGACGCTTCCGAAGGATGAGGCAGTGATCAGCACCAAAGCCAAAGTGAGAGATTATCTTTCGAATCTTCCTGAAGCGGAAATCACGAACACGCTTCCGGAAGGTGTTACATTTGTCGGAACCAGCCTGGTGCTGAACTCCTCTATAGCATACAGGTTGTATTTTGAACTTGCCGATGAGTCTGTGGCATCACAATACGGACTGATTAAGAATCCCGGTAACGGATACTATTATCTTGAGGATGTTGCGGTCAGTGTTACACAGCTGACGGATGTTATGGAATTCACATTTGGTAACGCAGTCATTAAGAGCTGCCCGATGTCTTATGTGAATACTGTTGTGAACGGCAACAACGGAACGAAACTGACCGACCTGTGCATTTCGATTTTTGATTACTATTCGGCGGCAAAGGATTATCTGGATTACATGGCTTCCAACGCAGGAGGCAATGAGACGCCGGTAAAACAATAACCGGCGGAGAAAAGGTTATTTAGAACGAAATACAATTTACGGCGAGGCATCTTAGAGGAGAACCCTCCGGATGACTCGCCGTACGTGTAAGGCGGAGGATTCATCCTCCGCCTTTTGTGGTTCCATATGATGCCCGACAAATGGGACGGTTACATCGAAAAGCTCCCGTTACGGGATATAGTAGAAGTCGTCTGCAGGCATCGATCCGCCGACCGAAGCCGGGTTGGCATCGAAAAGAATCTGCAGGTAAGCAGAAACGGCTTTCTTCATGTCGGCGCCGGTGTAGCATACGATGTTGCACTGCGGAATGGCTTTCTTGGCGATGGCAGCCTTAAAGATGTCGAAGTGCTCAACCAGTTCTGCGGCAGCATCAACTTCAGAGGTCGCAAAGGAGGTGCTTGCCTTGTACTCGTCAAGGAATACGCGGAAAGCGGCGTCATTGTCCTTAAGCCAGGCGGTGTTCGCTACGATAACGCCGGTTACAATAGAGGAGTCGTTTAATTTGTCCCACTCGGCCGTGATGTCAAGAGCCACGCGCACGTCGGGGATTTTGGTCTGTACGGTTGCCACATAGGGCTGCGGGAGCATGGCGATGATACCGTCGGTGCTTGCGCCGATTCTGGCAGCCACTTCGCTTGCTTCGGAAAGGAAGGTAAGCGTTACGTCCTTGTCCGGATCGATTCCGGCGGACTTCAACAGGTAGCGGAGCGTGTATTCGGGAGTCGTGCCCGCGCCGGTAGCGTAGATGGTCTTGCCTTTAAGGTCTGCTAAGGACTGGATGCTGTTGCCGTTTTCAACAATATACAAAACGCCGAGGGTGTTTACGGCACAGATGGTAACGCCGCCCTTGGTCTTGTTGTAAAGAACGGAAGCAAGGTTGCAGGGAACCGCGGCAACCGGGATGTCGCCCTTGATAATGGAAGCGGTGATCTCATCGGCCGTTCCGGCTACGGTAAATGTGTAATCGTTCTTAGCCTGCTTGTTCTCGGCCTCGGACATGAGCTTTACCATGCCGATGGCGGTAGGTCCCTTCAGCACTGCCACATTGATCTTGACAGGGGTGTAAGGAGTTTCGGTGGGCTCTGCCGTAGGCGTGTCGGTCGGAGCATCGGTCGGGGTATCGGTCGGAGCGGCGGTAACCGTCTCCGTGGGAGTCGGGGTTGTTTCATCCTTCCTGCCGCAGCCCGCAAAAAGGGAAGCGGTGAGGCACAGAAGAAGGAGCAGTGTGAGAGATTTCTTCATTGTATGGTCCTTTCTTAACTTTGAAATGATGCGGCGCGGACGTTTCGCAGTCGGAATCCGCGCACCTTTGTCCGGTCCTTGCCGGCGGGTCGTTCAGGCCCTCGCGAAGCTTCGGCGGCATAAAGAATAAACCGTCGTCGGGGTCGGAAAACCTTCCCGTCAGAACCGTCTTTTGCAAGGTATCTTAAGAGTCGGCGCAAGGCCTCCTCCGCAGAGTCTTTTCGATTCGCCAATAATCTAACACATGCGATAGTATTTGTCAAATGCTTTCCGCAGTGTTATACTGGATAAAACGCAGGCCGCAGAAGGCCTGCACGCAGAAGAGGATTGCAGGACGGAGGTGCCTATGAAACTTTTGGAAGACCGGATCCGTGAGGAGGGTGTCGTAAAGGAAGGCAATATTCTGAAGGTGGACATGTTCTTAAACCACCAGATGGATGTCGTATTGTTCCGGCAGATGGCAAAGGAGTGGAAACGCCGTTTCGCGGATGCCGGCGTGAATAAGATTCTGACGATTGAAGCGTCCGGAATCGGGATTGCCTGCATTGCGGCCGAGGAGTTCGGCTGTAAGGTCGTATTTGCCAAAAAGGCGCAGGGCAAGAACCTGGACGGAGAACTTTTGACAACGCAGATCACGTCGTTCACGAAGGGAAGAGTATTTGACGTAATCGTAGCGAAAAAGTTTCTAGGGCCCGAAGACCGCGTGCTGATCATTGATGATTTTCTCGCAAACGGATGCGCGTTAGAGGGACTGATTGAGATCGTCCGCGCAGCGGGAGCGACGCTCGTGGGCTGCGGAATTGCCATTGAGAAGGGATTTCAGGAGGGCGGAAAGAAGATCCGCGCCATGGGCGTGCGGCTTGAATCCCTCGCAATCATAGAAAGCATGGACGGCGGAGAACTCGTGTTCCGCGAAGACGGGACCTGAGCTTAGAAAGGGATTATTATGCGATTTTTGATACAACGGGTAACGGAAGCCTCGGTTACGGTCGAAGGCGAGGTCACCGGCCGGATCGGGAAAGGCTTTCTGGTACTGGCCGGCGTCTGCGATACCGATACCGAAGCCGTGGCCGACGCAATGGTGAAAAAGCTTGCGGGACTTCGGATTTTTGAGGACGAAAACGGCAAGACGAACCTGTCCATCCGGGACGTCGGCGGAGAGATGCTGGTAGTTTCGCAGTTCACGCTCTATGCGGACTGCCGCCACGGAAACCGTCCGTCGTTTACGAAGGCCGGCAATCCGCAGGAGGCCGAAAGACTGTATGAATATGCGGTAAAGAGAATTCGCGAGGTGGAAGGGATTCCGGTTGCGACGGGCCGTTTCGGCGCGGACATGAAAGTACGGCTGTTAAATGACGGACCGTTCACGGTTTTGTTAGACTCGGCAGAGCTCGGAAAAGGCTGAACGAAGGCCCGGAATCCGTCATCTGCACGCAGTCCGAAGGACTTACACGGACAAATGTAATGTGAGAAGCCTTTTCCTAAGGGAAAAGGCTTTCATTTTTGGAAAAAGTATAAAAAATCGGTATTTTAGTATTGTAAATGTGGTTTACGAGTGCTATAATATCAAAAGTTGGGGTTCTATGAACAAAAGGGAGGTTGAAAAAAATGTCTTTTGAAGTGCGTAATTTGGTCAAGTCTTACGGCGAGAAGGTCGTAGTTGACCACCTGAATCTGAAAATGGACCGCCCGGGCGTATATGCGCTGCTGGGAACCAACGGTGCCGGCAAAACGACATCCATTCGTATGATTCTGGGAATGTTGCAGAAGGATTCCGGTGAGGTTTTCTTCAACGGCTCCGAAATGAAGCCGAAGGAAATGAACATCGGTTATCTTGCAGAGGAGAGAGGTCTTTATCCGAAATATCCGATTATCGACCAGCTGCTTTATTTTGCCCGTCTGAAGGGTGTTAAGCGTTCGGAAGCGATGGCACGGATCAAACACTGGTCCACCCGTCTGGAGCTGGACGAGTATCTGTTCCCTCCGAAGAATTCGAAGGGTAAGGCTGCAAAGCCGAAGCTTGCGGATCAGCTCAGTAAAGGTAATCAGCAGAAGGTTCAGTTGATGGCTGCACTGATTTCCGATCCGGAATTTCTGATCCTTGACGAGCCGATGAGCGGTCTCGATCCGGTGAACACCGACCTTTTCAAGGAAGTTATCCGGGAAGAGATTGCCAAGGATAAATACGTTATCATGTCCAGCCACCAGATGCCTACCGTTGAGGAGTTCTGTACGGACATCACGATTCTCGATCACGGTAAGACCGTTCTGCAGGGTAATCTGGACGAAATCAAAAAGAGCTACGGCCGTGTTAATCTTTTCGTCAAATGCGAGGCGGCAGGCGTTGTGGACGGAGTAGGCAAATGCGACGCCGAACTGGAAGAGCTCATCGCACAGTCCGGTCTCAGAATTGTCGAGAAGCTTCCGAGCGAGTACCACATCCGGGTGTCCGGCGAGTCTGAGGCAATGGCATTCCTCAGAAAACTGATTGACCGCAACATCACGATCATTCGTTTTGAGCTTCGTGAGCCCAGCCTGCACGAGATCTTCGTTGAGAAGGTCGGCGGCCTGAATGCCGCGGCCGGCGAGGAGGAAGGAGCAGACAATGAAAAAGAGTGAGTTTCGCGGATGGACCGAAGTATTCCGCTTCACTCTTGCGCAAACCTGGAAAAACCGCTCGTTTCTGATCTTCATGATCATCATGTGGATCGTATGTTTCGCGGCGGTTCCGGTTCTTTCCGCCTTTACGGGTGCCAAGAAGAATAAAGGCGAAGAGGAATACAATATCGAGAAGGCAACCATCGAGAAGGTTTATATTCTGGATGAGCTTGGCTATACCGATCTCGGTCTGAAAACCGATATCTTTAAAGAAAAATCCGTTTTCGAAAATATCGAGACGGAAAGAGTTCCGTTCGTTCCGATCATGAGTCTTGATCAGGAAAAGGACGAGAAAACATACAAAGACCTTTGTGAAAAGGTGAACAAGGAACCCAACAGCGTCATTGTTCATGTATATGTCAGCCCGATTACGGGTATCACATTTGACATCGTCCGCGCAATTGAATCAAAAGTGGCCGAGAAAGAGTGTGATTATATCGGATCCCTTCTTGTAGAAGAGTTCAACCGCTTCAAGTATGTCGTTACCGAGATGGGTGACGAGCAGATGGCGGCCCTTGATTACAAATACGAAGTCGTTGCTCTTATGGAGCAGGACGACGGAACGTTTATCTCGGAGAAGCCCCATATTTCCGAGGCAAAATACTGGGTTGTATATGCAATCATCTTTGTCGTCATGATGATCTGTACGACTTCCTCAAGCCAGGTGGCGACTGCCGTTGCGATGGATAAGTCGACAAAGGTTATGGAATACCTGCTTACGAGCATACGGCCCATGGCTTTGGTATTCGGTAAGGTTGTAGCATCGGTTGTTTCAACGGTTCTGCAGCTCGGCGTTTCCTTCGGACTGGCACTGGCTTCCAATGTCATGACGAAAACGCTCACCGGTTCCGATTATCTGAAGGCGAAGCTTCCGGGCGGTATTATGGATAATATTACCATCCCGAACTTCCTGATTGCCATCGTTGGAATTGCCTGCGGCGTTATGTTCTACGGATTTGTTGCAGGTCTTTGCGGATCCATGGTACGCAAGATGGAGGAAATGCAGGAAAGCATGAGCCTTCTTGTAATCCTTACCTTGATTGGTGCATATCTTGCCATGTTTGCTTCCATGTCGATGCAGAAATCCCTTACGAACCCGCTGTTCTATGCGGCTATGTTTATTCCGGTTTCCGCTCCGTTCCTGCTTCCCGGCGTATGCATCGTCGGCGCCGGAGCGCTCTGGCTGAGACTGGTTTCTCTGGGAATCCTGATTTTGCTTGATCTGATCGTTCTGTTTGTATCGGCCCGTATCTACGAGATTCTGATCATGTATAACGGAAACAAGATCAAACTGAAGGACCTCGGGAAGTTCCTGAAGCAGGCGAAAGGGGGTAGAACCGTATGAGAAATACTAAAGGTTTACGTTCCGTATTTCGCTTTACCGTAAAGCAGTATATGTCCCGAAACGGATTTGCCAGATTGACGATCATCCTGGCGGTTCTTCTGTTCCTCGGCGGAGGCGCTTTGATCTATTTTACCGGTAAGCCGTCGAAGCCGAAGTCGGAGAAAGAGAAGGACCCGGCTGAGAAGGCGAAGGTATGTGAGGTACTTGTCCTGAACAAAACCGGGTTGGAGGATATTCTTCCCCAGGAGAAGAAGGACGACGAGGATCCGGAAGAATTTAAGCGTATCATTTATAAATACGTGGCAGCAGAAGGAACGGAAGACGAAGTCTTTAAGCAGGTTTCCGGAACAAAGGATAAGATTGTTGCCATCGTGGAAAAGGGAACGGATGAGGAAGGAAACGTTCAGTTTAATACCAGACTGAAGATTCCGGACAATTCCGACATTGAAAAAAGCGAGGCAATTGAAGCCGGTGACGAAATTTCGGAAGCGGTGAAACTTGCCGTATATGAAAGCCTTAACATGAGCGAAGTGGCGATTCAGTTTGTTCTGATGGAGCCTGCGTTCAGTTCCATTACGACCGACGAAGAAGTCAGCATGCTGAACATGATCATCAAGGGATTCCTTCCCGCGATTCTCGGTCTTGTTATGTACACGATGATTCTTCTTCACGGCCAGACGGTATGTAAGGAAGTATCCATTGAAAAGACGTCCAAACTCATGGAGACCATGCTTGTTTCGGTTGAGCCGAACGCATTGATCCTCGGAAAGACGCTTGCGATCACGGCCATGGCGCTCGGGCAGTTCTTTGCCTGGGTAGCGGGCGGCGTGCTCGGTCTTTTCGCCGGCGGAATCCTCGGTAAAGCCCTTCACGGAAGCGAATTCCATAACAAGCTTGCGGATGTCCTTAATTTCCTCAGAAACTTTATCGGCGAGACCGCTCTTTCCCCGGTTGCGATCGTGATGAGCATTATCGTATTCTGCTTCGGTATTTTCATCTACTTCGCGCTTGCGGCAATCGGCGGAAGCTTTGTATCGAAGCCCGAAGAAACCGCGTCGGCCAACGGCGTATTTGTCTTCCCGATGATTATATTCTGGATGATCACCTACTTTGCATCCCTTACGGGTAAGGAAGACGTACTTCGCATATGCCGTTACGTTCCGTTCACCGCGCCGTTCTGCGTTCCGGTTGATCTTCTGACCGGTAACATCGGATTGCTTGCGGGACTGATCATCTGCGTCGAAGTAATGGCGCTCGGCCTGCTGTTAATTTTCTTCGCGGCACGGATCTACCGGGGCCTGATGCTTCACACGGGCCAGAAGGTTTCCCCGAAGCGTATCTGGGAATTTATCTGCGGCCGTTAATAGTGAACCGTAAAACATAAAGAAAACTCCGTCCTGCCTGAAAGCGGGACGGAGTTTTTTGTATTCCGAAAAGATGCGGACGGTTATTCGTCCTGTACGAGGTTCTGGATCCAGACGCCCTTTTTGACAAGGACAAATCCGATGGCACATTTGATCAGATCGAGCATCTGCATGTACAGATAGAACGACAATACGGGAGTCACGGTATATCCCGCGATGAAAAATGCCACAGGAACGCTCACAAGCCACAGAAAGACGCTGTCGAAGCAGAAGGTGATGAGAGTCTTGCCTCCGGTACGAAGCGTGAAATACGTGGCATGCATGAATGCGAAAATCGGCATGCATGCGGCGCCGATCCGGATAAACCCGGTTGCCAGCCCTTTTACTTCCGCAGTCGTGTCATACAGTTCCGGAAACAGAGGGGCGAGCAGGAACAGCAGCGCGCCCAAAACGGCGCTTGAAAGTACGGAAAATGTGATCAGCCTCGTGTCGGTCTCCTTTGCTTCCTCGAGCTTTCCGGCTCCGAGCAGCTGGCCTACCATGATCGCGACGGCACTTCCCATTGCGATAAATACGACGTTGAACAGATTTGTGATCGTGGAAGCGATATTCAGTCCCGCAACCGCGTCAAGGCCCCGCCTTGAGTAGCACTGGTTCAGAAACGCCATACCGAGGGACCACAACAACTCATTGGCCGTAAGCGGAAAGCCTTTGGCGGCAATCTTTCCGGCGAGGGGAAGAGGAATCCGCAAAGACCGGTAGATGCCTTTCGCAAATGCCATCCGCACGGTATGCGTATGCGTCCAGATTACGACGATGGCGGCCTGTACGAAACGGCTGATCACCGTTGCTATGGCGGCACCGGTCACGCCGAGTTTCGGAGCGCCGAAGTGTCCGAATATCAGAACGTAGTTCAATCCTAGATTGACGAATACCGCAATGAGTCCGGCAATCATCGGAAGCCTTGTTTCGCCGCATTCGCGCAGCGAGCTTGCGTAAATTTCCTCAATAGCAAACGGAACGAGACCGATCAGCATGATCAGAAGATATTCGTGACCGAACTGCAGAACCCTTGCGGGATCCTGCGTGGAATCGATCGTATCATGCAGATACAGTCTCATCAAAGAGTTGCCGTTCCAATATAAGACCGCGATTCCCGCAAGGATGATCGCAAGTCCGATGTAAAGTTTGAATCGAAATGTATGCCGAACGCCTTCGTGGTCGGATTTGCCGTAGAACTGGGCACCGTATATTCCCGGTCCGGCGAGGGCACCGAAGATGCCGAGATAGAGGACGAACAGCAGCTGGTTCACAATGCTGACGCCGGACATCTGCTCGGTGCCGACCTGCCCGATCATGATATTGTCCAAAAGACTCACAAAATTGGAGATGCCGTTCTGGACCATGATCGGGACAGCGACCGTCATGACTTTTCGGTAAAATTTCTTATCACCGAAGAACTTATTCACAAAAAACCACCCCGGAAATTACTCTGCGCTATCTGTAACAGCATCGTCGCTGGAGAGTTCCGGAACTTCCTGGTTGCCGATCAAAGTGTTGATGATGTATACGAGGCAGAGAGCGTTGTCTACATTGCACGGGGTGCCGTTTACGGCTGTCTTATTATCCTTGCGGAGAATCGCTACGGAATTGACACCGTAGTTCGTTCCCGCGAGCTCGGAAAGAGGCGTGGTCGTCATCTTCATGATACGCTTACCGGAAATCTCGGTAGGGGTAATGGTTACGCCGCCGATCTTGATGGTGCCGCCCTGGCGGACCGTCTCGATGTATCTTGCGGCAATTACCTTAACAACGGTAGACATGGTAGCGGTGAAAGCGGCGATGTAATACGTCCACTTTGCCTTAACGCTGCCGAGACCGAACAGGCTGTTTCCGCCGTTCTTCCATTTCAGCTTACGGCCGTCCTTCAATTTGAAATGAATATAGGTGGTAAGATTCTCAAAGATGAAATTGTAACGCATGGCACTGCTGTAAGTGCTGACCGACTCGATTTCGCTGTACGGAATGGTCTCATCATTGAAAATCATGCGGTCGCTGTAAAAGGTGACCGGCTTTTTGTCCTTTTTCTTTCTGGGACATACGGCAAGAACTTCTGAAGTGTTCTGGTTCATTTCCTGATCCATTGCTTTTTTCTCCTTTACATGATTCATAATTCGTGTGTAATTCTATAGAATCCCTTGTGCGCCATAAACGGACCGGCAGGGAAATCTATCATTTTAAAATGCCGAATCGGGCCTTCACGCAGAGAATCCGAAGGACGCTCTCGTTCAGTCGCTTCTCGGTAATGGTTCCGTCCGAAACAGCCTGCTTCAGGGCTTTGAAGGCGGCGTCAAGATCGGAAGGACGGTAGAGCATGTCGGCGCCGGCCGTAAAGGCGTTGAGCGCGGCTTCTCCGGGTTTAAAACGGCTTGTTACGACTCCGTTATCCAGTGCAGACGTCATGATGATGCCGTTAAATCCGAGGTCTTTTCGAAGAAGGGCAAGAACTTCGGGGCACATGCATGCCGGAAGCTTCGAATCGGAAAGCGCGGTCATATCCGCATATCCGACGATAACAACCGAGGCACCGGCCTGAATTCCCGCGCGGAATCCGGCAAGATCGTTCTCAAGAAGCTGTGCCTTGGTTAAATCGCTTGTGTCAGCAACCGGTACCGGAAAATGCGAAAGCACGCCGGGCATTCCCGAGGCCATGCTGCCTTTTACGTAGGCGGCTACCATATCGGCTACCGTCTTCGGGTCGGAACCGTAGGAAGAATTGCCAAGTCCGGAGCTTTCCGAGGAAACGTTGGCAACCGGGACCATATTCATGTTAAGACCGAGCGCTTTCAGCTCGGAAGCAAGGGCGGATGCCGCACGTCCCGCATTCGATGCGTCGTTGGTCTTGCCGATTGCGGCAGGCGTATCAATCCGGTGCGTTCCGACTGCCGTTGTCAGGGAACCGACTTCGTCGTTTACCGCGAAGAAGGTGCCGTATTTGGCGTAACGGGCGCTGTTTGAGAGCAGTTTTGTAAACTGACTGCGGTCATTGATATTCTGCTGGCTGTAAATCAGGCCGCCGACCGGTTTCTTGGCAAAAGCGGTCTTGGTCTTGTCATAGGCATTCACAACCGGACGGACGCCGGTAAGCTGTTCGGGCGTGATGAAGAACAGCTGGTAGATCTTCTCGTCAACGCTCATCTTTTCAAGCGTCTGCTGTGCTTTTTCGAGAACTTCCGGGGCTACGGTCGGAACCGGTACCGGAGTCGGCGTGGGTGTCGGTGTCGGAGTCGGAGTAGCAGTAGGCAACGGTGTTGCGGTAGGCTCCGGTGTAGGCGTCGGCGTCGCAGTCGGCCGATAAGCCGGCTTGGTCGGTGTCGGCACGGCGGTCGGAGCAACCGTTACGGACGCTTCCTGCTCCCGCTTCTCGGCATGACGGTAGCCTGCTTCCCGTACAACGATCAGCAGGATGATTATCACAGCGAGGGAAACGTAGGAGATTACGCTTCGTTTTTTAGCCGGATCCATGGTATTCCTCCTCCCGGCATGGGACCTCACGGAAAATGCACGTGACACAGTCCCGATGCCCCTTACATAGGCTTTGTATCATTATATGCGAAAAGAAAAGGAAACGCAACCCTTTCGCACGTTAACGGCTTCGTCCCGCCAGAACGAGTTCTTTATAGAAACCGCCCTGTTCCATCAGTTCTTCGTGGCTGCCCTGCTCGATGATGTCGCCGTCTTTCATGACAAGGATGCAGTTGGCATTGCGGATCGTGGAAAGCCGGTGGGCAACGATAAATGTGGTCCGCCCCTTCATCATGGTTGCAAAGGCGTCCTGAATCTTTAATTCGGTACGCGTATCAATCGAGGACGTTGCCTCGTCGAGGATCAGCATCGGCGGCAGGCAGAGCATGACGCGCGCAATGCACAAAAGCTGCTTCTGGCCGGCGGACAGTTCGTCCCCGCCGACGCTTAAAACGGTGTCATAGCCCTTCGGAAGACGGCGGATAAAGCTGTGCGCGTGAGACGCTTTGGCAGCAGCGATGATTTCTTCCTCGGTGGCGTCGGGCTTGCCCATGGCGATATTTTCACGGATGGAGCCTTCCGCAAGCCATGTATCCTGCAAAACCATGCCGAACTGCTTGCGAAGCATCGGCCGAGGGATGGAACGGATATCGGTTCCGTCAACGGAAAGAACGCCCGCGTTGACATCATAGAAGCGCATCAAAAGGTTGATCAGCGTCGTTTTGCCGCAGCCGGTAGGACCGACGAGGGCAATCTTGGCGCCGGGCTTTACGTCAATGTTCAGGTCGCGGATCAAAGGCCGGTCCGGACGGTAGGAGAAGGCCACGTGCTCCGCGCGAACGCCGCCAAGCGGTTCGAACGAGGAAACCGGTTCGGCTGCGGGCTCTTCCCACTCGTAGGAAAGAACGTCGAAAACACGGCCCGCGCAGGCAAGCGCGTTCTGCAGTTCGGTAATAACGCCCGAAATCTCGTTAAAAGGCTTAGCATACTGTCCGGCATACCCGAGGAGGGCGGACAGGCTGCCGACCGAAAGGTTTCCGCGCAGTACGGAAAATGCACCGGTCAGCGTTACGATCGCATAAACGGTATTGTTGATAATACGGGTGCTCGGGTTGGTCAGCGAGGAGAAGAACGTGGCGCGAAGGGATGCCTTCGTCAGACGGTCGTTGATCTCGCCGAACTGCTCGAGGGCCTCTTCTTCGTGGGCAAATGCGGTAACAATCCGACGGTTTCCGATCATTTCGTCGACAATGCCGGTCTGTTCGCTTCGGACCGCTGCCTGTGCCCGGAACAGATGATAGGTCCGGCTTGCGATGAATTTCGCAAGGAACAGCGAAAGGGGCGTCAGAACGACAACGACCAGGGCAATCATCGGGCTCTTAAGGAGCATGCAGAACAATGTGCCGATGATCGTGACGATACCGGTGAAGAACTGGGAAAATCCCATCAGCAGGCCGTCGGAGAACTGGTCAACGTCCGAAATCATACGGCTTACCAGGTCGCCGTTATCCCGGGAATCGATGTAGGAAACCGGAACCTGCGTGATCTTTTCGAAAAATTCCTCGCGGACTTCCCGTACCACGCGGAAGGTGATTGCGTTGTTGATCGCGGCGGTGATCCAGGACGCAAGGGCGGATATGCCGATCATGAGGGCAGCCTTCGGAAGAATCTGCCTAAGAACGGCAAAGTCAACGTTTCCTTTGCCGATGATCACGTCGATCGCGTCACCGATCAGGATCGGGACGTAAAGCGAGCAGATGACGGAAAGCGCCGAAAGGATCAGCGACAGGGCAAGGAACAGTTTCTGGTGCCCGAGATAGCGGAGCACGCGGCGAATCGTATCTTTCTTCATGCCGCACCTCCGTTCTCCCCGCCGTCCTCCTGGGACTGGTAAATCTCACGGTATTCGGCACAGGTCTTAAGCAGTTCCTCATGGGTTCCGAGACCGGCGGGAACGCCGTCATCCAGAACGAGAATCTGCGTACAGTCCGCGATGGAAACCGTACGCTGGGAAACAATCACGCGGCTCGGGCGGTTCGGAAGGTCCGCAATGGCCTTTCGAAGGCTTGCGTCGGTGGCGTAGTCAAGCGCGGATGCGCTGTCATCTAAGATCAGAATCGAGGGCGAGCCGACAAGCGCGCGGGCAATCGTAAGGCGCTGGCGCTGGCCGCCGGAGAAATTGGTGCCGCCCGGGGTTACCGGAGCAAGCAGTCCTTCGGGCTTCTCACGGATGAAACCGTCCGCCTGGGCAGCACGGAGTGCTTCATGAAGCTGCTCGTCGGTGGCGTTCTTATCCCCCCAGCAAAGATTGTCGCGCACCGTTCCGGAGAACAGTACGGCTTTCTGGGGAACGTCGCCGATCTGCTTTCGAAGGCTCTTAAGGCTCCAGTCTTTGACCGGAACGCCGTTTATGAGAACTTCGCCTTCCGTCGCGTCATAATAGCGCGAGAGCAGGCTTACAACGGTGGATTTGCCGGAGCCCGTACCGCCGATAATGCCGAGGGACTCGCCGGGCATCAGTTTAAAACTGATATTGCTCACGGTGTCGGCTGCGGCGCCGGCGTAGCGGAAGGAAACGTTTCGGAATTCGACCGCGGGAGCGTCGGCAACGCCTTCGGTCACGGTTCCGTCCGCCATGGAATTCGGAATGTCGAAGACCGACTGCACGCGGTTCGCGCAGGCAATGGATTTCGTCAGCGTGATGATCAGATTGGCCATCTTGATCAGTTCCACGAGGATCTGCGACATATAGTTGTAAAGTGCGATCACGGAGCCCTGCGACAGCGCACCGGAATCGACGCGCAGCGCGCCGACGTAGATCAGCACGAGAAGCGCCAGATTGATCATGACATAGGTAACCGGATTCATCAGCGCGGAAATCCGGCCCACAAGCAGTTGCTCCTTCGTAAGGGCCGCGTGACGGGAGCGGAACTTTTCGTTCTCCTCTTTCTCCTTGCAGAAGGCACGCAGAACGCGCACGCCGGCAAGATGTTCCCTTGTTTTCGAGAGCACGGCATCCAGTCTGGACTGCACTTTTTTATAAAGCGGGATTGTGATCAGCATGATGCCGAATACGACGATGCAAAGAAGCGGAATGATCACGGCAAATACGAGCGCGCCCTTTACATCCACCTGAAACGCCATGATCAGGGCGCCGAAAACGATGAACGGAGAGCGGAGCAGGAGTCTTAGAAACAGATTGACGCCGTTTTGGACCTGCGCCGTGTCGCTTGTCATACGGGTGATGAGCGTGGCCGTGCCGAGCTTCTCGGTATCGGCGTAGGAAAGGGTTTCGATGTGCCGGAACAAGGCATAACGGACGCGTCCGGTGAATTCGGTCGCCACTTTGGCGGCAAAATACTGGGCGCAGATGGCAAAAGCGTATCCGAGAATTCCGAATGCGATCATCAGAAGCGTCATTTTTACGATAAACGGACGGTCGTTCCCGTGAATGCCGCGGTCGATGATGGCGCGGACAATTAACGGAACGCACAGTTCCATGGAAGCTTCCAACAGCTTGAAGAACGGGGCCGCCAGAGCTCTTAGGCGGTAGCCCTTCATGAATCGAAGAAGTTTGCGCATGATTCCTCCGAAGAAATACTGATAAAGCACTGCGGACGGGCAAAGCCTGCCCGGGCGCTTTTCCACTGATTAACAGTATAGACGATAATACGGAAAATGAAAAGGAAAAATGAGTGGAAATCAATGTGCTTTCTTGTTATAATAAACCTATTAGGCAGGCAAAACGGACGGGGCGGTGAATTTTTCAAAAACCCGGAACCGTCTTTATAGAATCGGCCTGGTTTGGAACGGAGGAAACGATGGTCTATCTGGTGGAAGATGATGACAATATCCGGGAACTGGTAATCTATACCCTGAACCATTCCGGCATAGAAGCGAAAGGCTTTTCGCGGCCGTCGGCCTTCTATGCGGAAGTCGCAAAAGCCGTTCCGAAGGCGGTAATCTTAGACATCATGCTTCCGGAGGAGGACGGATTAAGCATCCTCCGCAGGCTCCGTTCGGACAAGGACACCCGGAAGATTCCGATTATGATGTTAAGCGCTAAAGCAAGTGAATACGATAAGGTGACGGGACTGGATGCAGGCGCGGACGACTATGTTTCAAAGCCCTTCGGCATGATGGAACTGGTGGCGCGTGTGCGCGCGCTGTTAAGACGTTCCGCGGACGACGCAAGCCCCAATGAATATACGGTCGGCAGGCTGACGGTCGTTCCGGACGCCCACCGCGTTTTAGTAGACGGCGAACAGGTCCAGCTGACCCGCAAGGAATATGATATCCTCGTTCTTTTGATGAAGAGCGGGGACCTGGTCGTTACCAGGGAAAGACTGCTGAGCGAAGTATGGGGATATGCATTTGAAGGCGAGAGCCGAACCGTAGACGTCCATATCCGAACGCTTCGGCAGAAACTCGGCGCGGCCGGCAGTTATGTGGAAACGATCCGCGGAGTCGGGTACAGCATCCGGCTGAATGAGGAGTAATATGAAGAGAAGACTGTTCCTGACATTTTTCTTAATGACGCTGGCCGTGTTCCTCGTGGGCATGGTAGTCACTTCCATTGTCCTTTACCGCGTTTCGTTTAAGGAGAAGCAGCAGGAATTCCGTACCGCGGCGAATTATCTTGCCGACCTGATCGAGGAGAACGGAAAGGACGTTCTTCCCGGGCAGTCCTTTGACGCAAAGCAGTCCGGACATTTCCGCGTGACGCTGCTTTCCGCGGACGGGGATGTATTGTATGACAGCCTGCAGGACGGAGATACGTCCGTGAACCACAAGGACCGCGAGGAATTCCGTGAGGCGGTCGAAACCGGAGAAGGCGAGGCAACCCGCTTCTCCGAGCATCAGAACGAATCCACCTATTATTATGCAAAACGCCTGCAGGACGGAAGCGTCCTTCGGCTTTCCTCCGCTGCTGCAACGATCGAGCGCATGATCGTCAGCATGCTCGTACCGGCAGTCGGGCTGCTGACCGTCGTATTTATCCTTTCCTTTGTCATCGCAAACCGCGCCAGCGACGATCTCTTAAAGCCGATCAACCAGCTGGACGTTTCGTGTCCTTTGGAGCGGGATACCTATCCCGAACTCGCGCCTCTCGTACAGAAGATCAATGCGCAGAACAGGGAACTGTACGGCAAGATGACCGAAATTGAGGAGGAACACGAGAAGCAGGACCGGATGCGCAGGGATTTTACGGCCAATGTTTCTCATGAACTGAAGACGCCGTTAACTTCCATCTCCGGGTATGCGGAGATTATCCGCGACGGTATCGCGCAGGAAGAGGACGTAAGGAGATTTGCCGGAAAGATTTACGACGAAGCAAACCGGCTTGTTATCCTGGTCGGCGACATCTTAAGGCTTTCCCGCATCGAAGACCGTGAGATCGAGGCAGTCTACGAGGATATCGACCTGACGGAGCTTTGCAGGGCAACCGCCGAAATGCTTTCCGCCCCCGCGTCGAAACGGAATGTTACAATCACGGTGGAAGGCGGGCAGGAACAGATTCACGGCGTCGAACAGATTATCAGCGAAATCGTTTACAATCTGATCGATAACGCCATCAAATATAACGTCGAGGGCGGGTCGGTAACCGTCCGGACCGCGCAGGAAGACGGCCGGGTTATCTTAAGCGTCAGGGACACCGGCATCGGTATCCCGAAAGCGGACCTTCCGCGAATCTTCGAGCGGTTTTACCGGGTGGACAAGAGCCACTCGAAGGAAGTGGGTGGTACCGGTCTCGGTCTGTCCATTGTAAAACACGGCGCGTCCTACCACGGTGCAAGCGTGGATGTGAAAAGTGAAGTCGGGAAGGGAACGACGGTCACGGTCAGCTTCCCCGAAAAACAGTAAGAAACGGCCTTCTTTGCTGCTGCAAAGAAGGCTTTTTTACATAAGTTTTACGGAAAACGGAAGGCGCTTTTTACTTCCGGTTTGCTATACTTTAGCAAAAGAGGGATTGCGGAACAAGTCTGTTCCGCACAGACGCAATGTGCAGGAGCCCAACCTTTGAAGCCGCCTTTTTACGGCGGAATGCGGGCTCGGAAGAGAGGTGCGCTATTAATAGCAATGTTTTGGAAATATCCGTTACACTGATCGGGGGACTCGTGTTCTTCCTGTTCGGTATGCGCGTTATGTCGGGAAGCCTTGAAAAGATGGCCGGCGGTAAACTCGAAAACATGCTTCGAAAAGTTACCTCAAGGCCGCTCCTTTCCATGGCACTCGGCGCCGGGATTACGATTGCGATGCAGTCCAGTTCGGCTACGACCGTTATGCTGGTCGGCCTTGTAAACTCGGGCATCATGCTGTTCGAGCAGACCATCAGCGTTATATTCGGTGCAAACATCGGAACGACGTTCACGGGCTGGCTGCTGACGCTTTCCGGAATCAGTTCGGACCGCTGGTATCTGGCGATTCTGAAGCCGGAAGTATTCTCCCCGATTCTCGCATTTCTCGGTATCGGGATGATCATGTTCAGCAAAAAGGACCGCCGCATCAGCATCGGAACGGTTTTCGTAGGGTTTGCCGTATTGATGCAGGGCATGACGATGATGAAGAATGCCGTAAGTCCCCTTGCGGATACGGCGTGGTTTAAGGATATTCTGGTACAGTTCAAAAATCCCGTGTTCGGTCTGCTGATCGGCCTTCTGCTGACGGCTGTGATCCAGAGCTCGGCGGCAACGATCGCAATCCTGATGTCCTTTGCCGTAGCCGGTACGGGTATCACGTTTGAGATGGCGATCCCGATCATCATGGGACTGAATATCGGTACCTGCGCAACGTCCTTAATCTCCTGTATCGGAACGGAGACAAAGGCAAAGCGCGTGGCGGTTGTACACGTCATGATCAAGATTATCGGCGCGGTGTTCTGGCTTGCCGTTTTCGTGGTTCTTACCAAGCTGTTCTTCTCCGAACTTGCGGCCAGACCGATCAACGGTGTCGGAATCGCCGCGGTACATACGGCGTTCAACGTTCTGACAACGGTTCTTCTGATTCCGTTTACAAAGCCGCTTGTAAGGCTTACGGAATTCCTGGTGCGGGACACCGAGAAGAAGGAAGAGACCGAGGACGACCTCAAATGGCTTGACGAAAGACTTCTTCGCTCCCCGTCCATCGCCGTAACCGAATGCAACAACGTATCCGGACATATGGCGAGACTGGCGCGGGAGAACCTGCTCGCCGCGATGGATCTGTTCGATAATTTCGACGAGGAAGCGGTTTCGAAGATTAAGGAAATCGAGGACAAATTGGACCGTTACGAGGACCGCCTCGGCACGTATCTCGTAAAACTGTCCACGATGTCGGTTTCCGCGCAGGACAGCCGTGTGATTTCGAAGATTCTTCATGCGCTCGGGGATTTCGAGCGTCTCGGAGACCATGCCGTGAACCTTTTCTATGCGGCATCCGAAATCAACCGCAAAGGCCTTTCCTTCACGCCCGCCGCGAAGGAGGAACTCGGCGTTCTGACCGGAGCGATCCGCGAGATCTTAACGATGACACACGAATGCTACGTGAACGCGAATCCGGAGCTGGCGTTTCGGGTAGAGCCTTTGGAGCAGGTCATCGATAAGCTGACCAATACGATCAAGACAAATCATATTGCCAGACTGCAAAAGGGCGGATGCTCGATTGAGATGGGCTTCATCCTTTCGGATATTTTAAATAATTACAAGCGAATTTCCGACCACTGCAGCAACATCGCGGTGGCGGTAATCGAAGTGGACCGGGGCGCATTTGACACCCACGAATACTTAAGCGGCGTCAAATTCGGCAACCTGGAATTCAATCAGATTTATGACGCGTTTGACCGGAAATACAGTTTAGAGTAGGATTTTCCGGGCAGGTCATAAGACAGAAAACTGCGGATGCGGCGCGTATCCTTCCGGATATGCGCTGCATTCTTGTTTTTTCGGCTTTTTTAAGCTATAATAGAGCGTGATGGTTACGAATACGAAACGTATGATTTATTCTTTAAAATATAACAACGGAGGACACAGGAATGGAACCCATTCACAGCATTGACGCGGAGGACGATCCGTTCGCATACCGCTATGACACGCAGCTTTTGATTGACCGCAGAGACGAAGACCTTGACGAGGATGAGATTGCGGAATACATTACGACGCATTTCGAGGGCAATTCCCTGATTGCCGTCGGCGATGAGGATATGATCAAGATCCATTTTCATACCAATGAGCCCTGGAAACTGCTCGAATACTGCAATTCCATCGGCGAAATCTATGATATTGTCGTAGAGGATATGATCCGCCAGTCTAACGGATTACATGGTTAATACAATGATTTTCGATACGCATGCCCATTATGACGATCCGCGGTTTGATGAGGACCGGGACGCCCTGCTTACGTCCATGGCGTCCCACGGGATCGGACATATTATCAATGTCGGTGCGGAGATGAACGGTTGCCGCAATACGGTTTCGCTGGTTGCGGCATATCCTTTTTTATACGGAGCGGTCGGCGTGCATCCCGACGGGGCGCACACATTTGACGAAGCCTGTCTTAACGAACTGCGGGAACTGTCGAAAAGAGAGCGGATCATCGCGATCGGGGAGATAGGGCTCGATTACGCATATCTTAGTGAACCGGACGAAGAGGAAGCCGCACGCATCAAAGAAGAGCAGAAACGCTGCTTTACGATGCAGCTTGAGCTGGCGAGAGAGCGCTGCCTTCCGGTATTTATTCATTCAAGAGACGCCGCAGCCGATACGATGGCTCTGATGAAGGAGCATACAAAAAAAGCGAAGGCGGAAGGAAGCTTCCGTGGCGGGATCATCCATTGCTACGCCTATTCCCCCGAGATGGCGGAGGAATATGTTTCCATGGGATATGTTCTCGGAATCGGCGGCGTACTGACGTTTAAAAACGCGAAAAAGCTGCCGGACGTTGTGGAACGCATCCCGCTTACGGCACTGGTTCTTGAGACCGATTCGCCGTATCTGGCGCCGGTACCCCACCGCGGGGTACGGAACGATTCGTCGTTCCTTCCGCTGGTGGTTTCGAAGATCGCGCAGATCAAAGGCATTCCGGAGGAGGAAGTCATCCGCGTGACGACGGCCAATGCAGAGCGGCTGGTTGCAGCGGGCGGAAGCAAAATCTGTCCGGTTACGGAAGGCGGCAGTACGGAACATTCCGTCTGACCGGAATACGGGGGAAATGATGAACGAAGAGAAGAAAAAAATCGGTTTGTACGGGAAGATTCTCCTGATCGTGGCAGCAGTCTGGGCGATTTTCTTTGCCCTAAGCTTCGTAAAGAGCTTCGATGACTGGTACGTGAATCATATATTCCCGGCAATTCAGCAGGTGGTGGGAAGGATCTTTAACGTATTTCCCTTCGCCGCCGGCGAGATCATCATGTATCTCGGAGCCGTGCTTGTTCTTGCAACGGCTGTTCTTTCACTTGTGTTCGGAATCCGCGCCCTGGTGCGCAAATGCCGAAAGCTTTCCCCGAAAAAGAGTGCATTTTACCGGATCTACATGAAATCGGTGCTTGTAGTGGCGGTTCTGTTTCTGTGGGCGTACCTGTTCCATTGGTGGATTCCGTACAACGGACATGTGGCCGGTGAGAAGACGGAACGGAGAGGCTTTACCACGGAGGAGTACCGTTATGTCCGGATTCAGGTCGGCTTAAAGTGCATGGAAGCGATGAAAGCCGTGCCCCGGGATGCGGACGGACGAATCATCTATCCCGATAAGGATACCGCCTATGAAGCGGTGATCCGGTCCATGCAGAACCTTTCCGAG
Source organism: uncultured Lachnoclostridium sp. (assembly GCA_946402335.1). Classification (GTDB taxonomy): domain Bacteria; phylum Bacillota; class Clostridia; order Lachnospirales; family Lachnospiraceae; genus ISDg. Next base: position 29,728 of record CAMIWE010000001.1, on the reverse strand, counting down.
CGGTATCCGAGGCTTAAGGGCTTTTACGGCCGCCCGAAAGCGGCACTCTGCTCGGACGTTCTCGACTGGATGGGAATCGGCGGCTATACCTACCCGTACACGATGGAAATTACATATAACAAGTATGTGGACAATTTGTTCTGGTATGAGCTGATTGCCCATGAAACCGCGCATTATAAGGGCTTTTATAAGGAAAATGAAGGCGAATACATCGGAATCCTTGCTTGTCTTCTGTCCGATGACCCGCTGATGGCCTATTCCGGCTGCGCGGATTATTATTACACGATCCTCGCCGATTATATGAACGCCATGATCGAGGAATACGGTATGCAGGAAGGAATGAAGCGGATGCGTGAGGAGCTGGCGAGTGACCCGGACGCAGCCCTTGATCTTGACCAGATCCTGCTTGACCGGCAGGATGCGGCAAGAGTCGCGCAGGAAGCATACGAAGAGGACAGCCACCCGCTTCAGGAATATTCCGAAACGGCCGCGGAGGTAGCGGATTCGGGATGGGAAGTGCAGGAATCCGTTGCATCGGAGAATTATTATGACGACGGCGACAGGCTGATCATAGAGTACTTTTTAGGAGAAAGGGCAAAGGGACAATAACCTATGCTGCACGGGCTTTTATTCGGAAAAGGAGACAATCTCACCCGCAGAATCTATTTCTGGAATCTGTTCGCCGGGTTGCTGGTCAGCTGCCAGTCGGCGCTCCTTTTGCTTGTCATAAAGCGTACCGGCGGGGATTTTGCCGGCGGCGTGTTTATGATTCTGTTTACGGTTCCGCAGATGTTGATCTCCCTCGGCGGATATGACGTCCGGGATTTTCAGGTTTCGGATGCCAAGGAGGAATTCTCCTTTTCGGATTACTATACGACCAGAATTCTGACAACGGTTTTGATGGTTGCCGCCTGCATGGGCTACGGCTTGGCCCGCGGACTCAATTGGGAGAGAATGCTGATCCTTTTGTTCCTGACGCTGTACCGCGTGGTGGAATGCATGGAAGACGTTTACCACGGCGAGATCCAGAAGCGCGGACGGCTGGACGTTGCCGCAATATCCATTACAATACGCGTTTCGCTCGCAACAATCGTATTTTGCGTCGTATATATAATTACGACCGACCTGGTTTTCGCGTCTGCCGGGATGTTTGTTACGGCAATGCTTTCGTATCTTGTGTGCAACAGCGTGGCGCTTAAGACGTTTGACGATATCCGAAGGGGATTTGCCTCGAAAAATATCGTTCGGATTTTAGTGGTTTGTTTTCCCCTCTTTTTGGGACTGATCTTATACAGTTATCTCGTAAATGCCCCGAAGTATTCGATTGACCGGATTCTCGGGGAGGAGGCGCAGACGCTGTTCGGCGTTCTGTTCCTTCCGGTATTTCTTGTCAACGCGCTTTGCCAGCCGATTGCGAAGCCGATGATCAAGCAGATGGGAATCTGGTGGAATGAAGGCAATACGGCCCGGTTTGTGAAAACGGCGGTCCGCCAGGGACTGATCATTCTTGCGGTAAATGCAGCCGTAATCGTCGGCGGATATTTCCTCGGCTGTCCGGTTCTCGGGGTTATTTACCACGCGGATCTTTCGGAATATCCGAAAACCATGGCGGTGTTCCTCTGCTTCGGAGCGGTTGCCGCCCTGGCCTCGTACCTTGCCATCGTGCTTACGATCATGCGCCGGCAGTGGTTTATCATCGCCGGGTATTTAACGGGGCTTCTTGTCAGCCTGTTTGTTACGGACCGCATGGTTAAGGCAAAGGGTATCCCCGGTGCCGGCTATGCATACGGAATTGTGCTCGGGGCCGTTTTCGTCACGCTTTTTGTGCTGACGGTTGCCGGCATCCTGTTAAAGCAGCAGAAGAACGCAGAACCGGGCGGAACCGGCGAGCCCTTATAACATAACGGAGGAATTCATGGCATATCTGAGCGATCCGAAGGAAACCATAGCGGTTTTGCAGCGGTATCATTTTAATTTCCAGAAGAAATTCGGACAGAACTTTCTGATTGACGCGCATGTGATCGAAAAGATCATCGCGGCTGCCGAAATCGGCAAAGACGACGTTGTCCTTGAGATCGGGCCCGGCATCGGCACGCTTACGCAGTACCTGTGCGAGGCCGCGGGCGATGTGGTCGCAGTGGAAATCGACCGGAACCTGATCCCGATCCTGACTGCGGATACCTGTAAGGATTACACCAATTTGAAGGTCATTAACGGCGATATCATGAAGACCGATATCCCGGGGCTGCTTGCGGAATACGGCAACCGTCCGGTGAAGGTCGTGGCGAACCTGCCGTATTATATTACGACGCCGATTCTGATGAAACTGCTTGAGGACCGGCTCCCGATCGCAAGCATTACGGTCATGGTCCAGAAGGAAGTGGCGGAACGCATGGAAACCGGCCCCGGCTCGAAAGACTACGGTGCCCTGTCTTTAGCCGTACAGTATTATGCACAGCCTTATCTTGCGGCAAATGTGCCCGCCAACTGCTTCATGCCAAGACCGAATGTCGGCTCGGCGGTAATAAGGCTTACGCTTCACGAAAAGCCGCCGGTTCAGGTGAAAGACGAAAAGTTCATGTTCACCCTGATCCGGGCATCCTTCAACCAGCGCAGAAAGACGTTAGTGAACGGCATCGGAAACGCGCCCGAAACAGGCTGTACGAAGGAACAGGTCGCGGAAGCGCTTGCAAGGCTTAACATGTCTGCAACGATCCGCGGAGAAGCATTGACGCTCCCGGAATTCGCCGCATTGGCGGACGCACTCGGAAGCATGAAACAGTAAGAAAGGAGAGTGCAATATGGCTGATTTTGAAGATTTGAAGGATAAGAAATACCCGGACAGCATCACGGAAGAGGATACCGTCACGGAGCAGAGCATAGAGGAAAAGCCCGTAGAGGAGAAGCCGGCGCCGGCTGTCGATCCGAGACAGTTCATGTGCGTTTATGCAGGCCCCGGATACTTCGCACAGAAAGCCGAGCAGCCGTTCGGATTTCCCAGCATGATGGAGCAGGCCAAACAGGCGGTGACGGAAGACGTCTACGCCGGTCCCGCCGTGCCGGAGGAGCCTGAGGAAGTGAACCGGCCGACGATGATGCTTGTTTATGCCGCACCGCCGCTTCCGAGACCCGGAATGATTAATGTCCCGAAGGACGAGGCAACCCCGACGCCGAAATTCTGCCATGAATGCGGCTACCCGCTTAAGCCGGAGTACAAATTCTGCGTTATGTGCGGCACCAAAGTGCTCGGAAGGCCGGAAGGAACGCGAACCTGTTAGGATTGTCCGAAAAGGAGTCCCAATGAAATATCATTTAAAACAATGCGTATGGGAGATCACGCTTGCATGCTGTTTCTCCTGCAAATACTGCGGTTCCGCGGGCGGAAGAGCCCGCGCGAACGAGCTCGGCACACAGGAATGCCTGTCGGTTGCCGATCAGCTTAAGGAACTTGGCTGCCGCCGCGTGTCCATGATCGGCGGTGAAGTTTTCATGCGCAAAGACTGGAAGGAAATCGTCGGAAGGCTTATCGAAAACGGAATTGCCGTCAACATTATTACGAACGGCTTTCTGTTTACGGGAAGCCTTCTTTCCGAATTGAAAAGCCTTCGGATCGAGTCGGTTTCGGTCTCCCTGGACGGTCCGAAGGAAATCCATGACAAATACCGGCAGGAGGGCAGCTACGACCGTGCCATCCGGGCGATCAAGGCACTCCTCTGTGCCAAAATCCCGGTATCGGTCATCAGCACGCTGAATGCGGACAATGCACCGCATCTGCCCGAACTGTACGAAATATTAAAAAACAGCGGCATCTTCGCCTGGCAGCTGCAGGCCTGCTCGCCGATGGGCAATGCGGCCAACGGCGGGATTGATATCGCATTTGACCCGAGGGAGGTCATTGCATTTGTCGAAAGCCATATGCATAAGGCACCGTTTCTTATGGGAATCGCGGACAATATCGGCTACTTTACCCCCGGCGAAGGAAGCCTTCGGGGCAATCTGAACGGACACGCCTACTACACGGGCTGCCGCGCGGGGCTCTCGTCCATCGGTATCGACAGCGTCGGAAACGTGCGGGGCTGCGAGTCAATGTACGACGAGCGTTTCAACGAAGGGAATCTGCGGGAGCGGAGTCTTCGGGAAATCTGGGAGGACGAGAACGCATTTGCCTATAACCGGAAATTCGATAAAAGCATGCTGACCGGCGCCTGCGCGACCTGCGAATTAGGTGCATACTGCGCGGGCGGGTGCCGTTCGTATAACTTTTTTGTGCATGGCCGATTGTATGAATCCCCGCGTTGCGCGAGGATGTTGGGAGAGAAATAAGAGAGGGAGAGAAGTTATGAAAGAGAGGACACGTATCAGAAGAGTACGGAAGGGGATGGCGGCGCTGGCCGTCGGCTGTCTTATGGCAGGAACGGTGATTGCCTGCGGGACCAAAAGGCCTACGCCGGGGACATCCAGGGGACTGGAACTGACCGTGTCGGTAACACCGGGAGGCGAAGGGGGAGGAACCGTTACACCGACAAGCCGGCCCACGTCGACACCGGTTCCCACCAAAGCACCGACACCAACACCGACACCGACGCCTACGCCGACGCCGGTGGATTATTCTTCCGCGGAAGCGCTCGCAAGAAACCGCGAGCTGCATGAGGTGGTAAAGCCGAAGCAGGAGTATTCAGCGCTTGGTACCGGACCGACGTACAGTGAACAGGACCGATTGAATATAGAGTACGGCATTGACCGGAGATATTCGCTTGAGACGCGGGAACTCATGTTTGCTAATTACGAAAGCAGTTCCGGCAGGTCGCTGGTTCGTTACGACGAGCAGGGAATCAAAACCATTCATATTTCCGGGCTGGATGAGGATATTCAAAAGAAGATCAATGCCCGGATTGATGAAGTAGTCAAAACACTGGCGAATCCCTCTTATATTCCGAATGTTTCCGGCATTCAAACAATTTTGAAGAACAAAGAAAAGCCGGAACGGGTGGTTGAGACATATCTTTATTCTTATGGTGAGAATCAGGCAGGATACTGTTCCGTTGAAATACGCCTGACCCTTCAGTGGAGAGAGATCAAGTATTTTGAAAACTATGAGGATTATTGGGACTATGCGAAGGGACAATGGCCGTTCGACGACTATTACCATTTTCAGTTTACCGAAGACTACCACTTTGTACCGAAAGCCACCGATCCTCTGGGAACAACGGCAATCCTTTACCAGATTCAGGAAGAACAGGCACTTACGTTTAATCTGAAAACCGGAGAACAGGTATGTATGTCGGACTTGTTCCCTGAGGGTGAGAACTATCTCGAAAAGCTGAATGATGAAATCGTCAGCCGGCTGAACTATGCGTATTGGAACGGATTGTATGAAGACTACAGTGAGGCCAGGGAATATGACGGACGAACCGCATTTCCCGGGCTTACCGGCGGGGAAAGCTTTGCGTATACAACAGGTGGCGGCGTTGATGTAATCCGGATCTGGTCGGATTATTTCCGGGACGGCTATCTGGAAGTTCCGTTATGGGAGAAAATCCCCGAACCTGCAGGCGAGGACAATTTGACCGGAAAGATATGTTTTGATCCCTATCCGTTAGAGAGTCTTACCGGGAGAAAACTCGAAACAACCGGATATATACCGGCTGTGGCGGGCACATTTTCCGTAAAAACAAAGGACCTCGGAACCGTCAAAATCCAGGTTTTGTGCGACAAGACCGGCCTTCGCGCCTATAACCCGTTTGATTTCAAGATGAAAGAAAACGCACGTTACCGGATTGCGCAGGATGTCGTATTGAAAGCGACCAAACAGTGGGCGGAAAAGCATTGGATTTATCGGGGAAATTCCGAGACCCCCCAGAATTCGTTCGTGGCCGTTCCGAGTTATGCGTATATTTATCCGAACGGATATACCGAGGTGCGTCTTCATTTGGATGTCGAAGGCTGGCGCGGCTGGTATATCGGCGGAGGCGAGGATGTGTTCTGGATGAAGGACGGCAAGTATATTGAAACCGAGGATATCCTTGACTGTTCCTACGAAGACCTGTTGCGGGAATTGTTCCTGACCGGAAATGGAATGAGCGAAGAACAGGCGGGGTATTGCGCAGCGCTTCTGGCACCGCATATCGGTTCGATGGATCTTAGTCCGAGATGGAACATTACACAACACTCGTTTTATTTTGATTTTCCGTTGAATGAATCCGGATGGAAGGTGCCTGATGAGGAACTGATGCAGCAACTCGAAGGTCATTACCCGACAGGAACCATAGACAAGATGTTTTTCGGAGAGGGATGGGAAGAACCTTTCTCGGAGATTAATGTGATGCGGCATTTCCGCTGCTATGAAGGTTATCCGTTTGACGGATTGCAGGAATGAAAAAGGGGGATTTAAAAATGTCAATCAGAAAGTTAAAACTGCTTATGATAACGCTGCTTGGGGTACTGTTTCTTTTCGCATGCGGAAAGAAAACTACCCCGACGCCCGAAGATCTGCATCCTGCGACGGTAACGGAGGTTCCTACGGATACCCCTGTTGTTACGGATACTCCGACGCCGACCGCGACGCCTACCGAGGCACCGAAACCGACCGAGACGCCGACGCCCACGCCGGTTCCCGAATTTCGTTTCGGCGTGGATCCGCTGCCTGCGGACAAGCTTCCGGTAGTGGACGGAGCCCTGGCGCTTGAGCCGTTCTATGACGCCGTATTTGCCGAGCTGATGGGGATTTCCGTTGAGGATGCGAAGATGTTTCTGCCGTGCAACAACACGCCTTCTGCTTATGAAAATCTGACCAACGGCAAAGCAGACATGATCTTCTGCGCGCTGCCGAGCGATGAGCAGGTAAAGGCCGCGGAGGATGCCGGTGTGGAGTTTGAGTACCACACGATATTAAGCGGCGGATTTGTCTTCTTCGTAAACCGTGAGAACCCGGTGAACAGCATTACGCAGGAGCAGCTTAAGGGAATCGTAAGCGGAAAGATTACGAACTGGAAGCAGGTCGGCGGAAACGATGAGCCGATTGTCCTGTTCCAGCGGAATGAGGGCTCCGGAAGCCAGACCGGACTTTACCGCTATGTGCTTCCGAAGGAGCAGGTTAAGAAAGCCGAGAAGGAGTATGCCGTGGATGCCATGATGGGCGCGATTGATCGTGTTGCGGATTATGATAACGGCAAAGGAGCCATGTCGTTTTCCTACTACTATTATGTCGCGAATATGCACGGCAGTGAAAAAATCAAGCTGCTCGGCATTGACGGCGTCATTCCGAGCGACGAAACGATTTCCAAGGGACAGTATCCGTTCCTGAATTTTTCACAGATCGTAACAAGAAAAGACCTTCCTGCCGACAGTATCGTCCGCGACATTATTGCATGGGTACAGGGCGAGAACGGTGCGCGTATTGCCAGAGAGAACGGCTATGTGCCGTATGATGTGAAATAACAGGATTTTGAGAGCTATGTCGGGAGAACGGCGGGAAAAAATCCTGGCCGGCCGGTTGGAAGGAGAGAGGGAGTGAGTCGCATAAGCGAAGAAAAGAAACAATCGGGAAGGAGTCTTTCGAAGAAGCAGTTTTTCTGCGGAATCGCAACTGTTTGCGGAATCGCATTACTGATTGAGGGAATTCTGCTGTTTCGCATGCTTACGAAAAAGCCGGAGCCCAAGGCCGATGCGACCGATGCCGTTGTAACGGTCGTTCCCGCAGGAAAGCGGGCAGAGAGTTATTCCCGGGATATGTACAAAACGGAAGACGGAGAGCGGAGATTTGTCGAAAACCGGAAGGTCATAGCGGACGAATACGGCCGGGTTACCTATACCTATGTGAGAATTCCCGGCGGTTCGCCGGCAATTCCGTATGAGACCGAGACGGAAGAATATTACGAATACGATAAGAAAGGCCGCCTCATCCGGCTGACGACTGTGGCAAAGACCTATGAAGGCGAGCAGCCTTCCGTTACGGAAACGGTTGAGAATTATGAATACCGGCAGAAAGAGGGAACCCTCTCCCGGGCGGAAGCGAAGACAACCAAAGAAGGTGAGACCCTCAGTACCACGGAGACAAGATATGATAAAGAGGGCGTGATGATTTTCCGGCAGAAGAAGAACGGCAAAGGCACCGTTGTTTCGGAAACCTCGAAGACTTATGACGAATACTATAACCTGATCGGGTATGAGTATTACAAAGAAGGACAGAAGAAAACCGTAGTGCAAATAGATCCGGAGGAGAGGACATTCGGCGAATCGGAATTATTCTCAAAGGGGGCTTACCGGTATGACGGGGAATGGAGACTGATTCAATATTCGGACGGAATGGCCACAATCAGGGACAGTATCCAGCCAACGCGGTATGTCTTTGAGTATTACTCCGACAGCAGAATTCCTGACTGCGGAAAGGCTTATTATCTGGAGAATGTACTTTATACCGTAGAGTACGACGAACTCGGACGAATCAAGTATATCTATTCCGAACGATGGAATCGGAATGTGGTCTTTAACTGGGAAGCGGAGGACCCGCAGCTCCCCGGAAAGAAGGTCCTTTGCGTGACGGAAAGCACTGCGGAGGGTTCGGTTGTTACGGAGGATTCCTATTACCTGCTGACCTTTTCGGAACCGGAGCCTGAGGACAGAACAAACCTCTCCTGCTATGAGGTATCCGAATTTGTGCTGGATAAGATTACAAGTGTCACAATGGATGGGACATGGAAGGCGGAACTGTACAGCCGAACGGTATATGAGGACGATGCGATTGAACAGACGGTCAGGAGCACATTTGACGCAGACGGAAACCGTGTGGAAACGGTTGAGGACCGCATGAGAGGCAACCGGGAGATTTGGGAATACGACGACCACGGAAATCTGACCAGACATGCTTATGGAAACTTCGATGATGAGAACAGCCTCGTGATAGAGGAGTACGAATACACCTATGACTAAAAAACGGAATGAATTGTCTGCAAAGAAAACCCCGTGTCTGCATTTCGCAGGCACGGGGTTTTGGATTTACAAAGCGAAAGGATTACCGTTCTTCTCGGAAGTAATTCTGCCCGAGATGTGCGGGCGGAAGGGCTTCCTTCTTTTCTTTTATGCTTACAAAGATCAGTACCAGAAGCGTCATGACGTAAGGCGACATCTTAAACAGTTCCTGTGCCTGCATGGACAGGTCAGGAATGTAATTGTGGACGATATACAGTCCGCCGAACAGGAACGAGCCGATGATGGCCAGGTTCGGTCTCCACAGGGAGAAGATAACGAGTGCCACGGAAAGCCAACCGCGGTCGCCGAAACCGTCACTCGACCATACGCCCGAAGCGTAGTCCATGATGTAATACAGGCCGCCGAGACCTGCAATCATGCTTCCGAGACAGGTGGCGATGTACTTGTAGCGGTTGACATTGATGCCGGCCGCGTCGGCAGTTGCCGGGTTCTCGCCGACGGCACGGAGCGTGAGTCCGGTCCGCGTCTTCATCAGAACATGGGCGGCAACCAGCGCGATGACAATGGAAAAGTAAGCAAGGAAGCTGTACGAAAACAGTACCGAGCAGATGTCTGCAAGAATCTTCGGGCATTTGCCGGCATCCGCGCTGGCAGCGAGTTTGTCCACAAACTTAAGGTGTGCAGAGAAACAGCTGCTCGTTTTGGTTAGCGTGACGGTAGGCACGTCTGCGTGCGAAATCTTGATCAGGGAGCCGCCGAAGAAGTTTCCCGCGCCGACGCCAAATGTGGTGAGGGCAAGACCGGTAACGTTCTGGTTGGCTCTTAAACTAACCGTCAGGAAGCAGTACAGAAGTCCCATCAGGCAGGAGGCGAGCAGCGAGCAGAACAAGGCGATCAGTACGGCAAGAACCCGGATGTACCAGAGGTCGAAGTTCGCACCGGACTGTTCAAAGAAGAATCCGCCGATCACGCCGCCGATGGCGCCCATATACATGATGCCGGGAATACCGAGGTTCAGGTGTCCGGATTTCTCCGTGATGATCTCGCCGGTGGAGCCGTACAGAAGCGGAACGCCCTGCATAACGGCACGTCGTATGAATTGGAAAATCATTCGTGCTTCGCCTCCTTTCTGCGCATTTTTATCTTGTAATTGATAAAGAATTCACAGCCGATGATACAGAAGATTACAAATCCCGTAACGATATCGGCAAATGAGGAGTCCAGTCCGGAAAGTGTCGTAATCTCTTTCGCGCCTTTGCCGAGGAAGGCAATCATAAACGCGAAGAAGGACATGGCCAGCGGATTGAATTTCGCGAGCCAGGAAACCATGATTGCGGTAAATCCGAGACCGCCGACCGAACCGGTGATAACGGTGTGGTCCGCGCCCGAAACAATCAGGAATCCGGCAAGTCCGCAAATGGCACCGGAAATGCACATGGTCCGAAGAATAACGGCTTTAACGTTGATTCCGATGTAGCGTGCGGTTTTCTCGCTTTCGCCGACAACCGAAATCTCATAACCGTGCTTGCAGTGATTCAGGTAAATATATGACGTGATCGTCATTACGATCGTGACCAGGATATTCAGCAGATACGGATAATCACCGATCGAAACAAGCCAGCCGGAATGGGTCGTCGGATTGATGATGCCGATGTGCCCGGAGCCCTTCGGAACCGACCAGATATAAATGAAATACGAGGTGATCTGGGTGGCGACGTAGTTCATCATCAGGGTGAAGAGCGTTTCGTTGGTGTTCCAGAAGGCCTTGAATATCGCGGGGATCAACGCCCAGATCATGCCGGCCGTGATCGAAAGCACAAGCATTACCAGCAAAAGGACGGGGTTCGGTAATTTATCCCCGAGTTTAATCATGCACGCCGCTGAGGTAAGGCAGGCAATCAGCGTCTGGCCTTCTGCACCGATGTTCCAGAACCGCATCCGGAATGCGGGGGTTACGGCAAGGGATATACACAAAAGAATCGCGGTCTTTTCAAACAGATCCCAGCGCCGGTTCTCGGTACCGAAGGTTCCGTCTAACATTGCATGAACGATTCGGCTCGGGCTCCAGCCGATGATCAGGAACCCGAAAACACAGGTGATCAGGATTCCGAGGGCAATGGCGATTGTCCGGATCAGGAGCGCCTTGGAACGGGGAAGATTGTCCCGCTTCGCCAGATGGATAAGGGGCTCCCTGACATGTTTATGCTTTTTCTCGTCAGTCATTCGCTGCCTCCTTTCCTTCGGCCGAAGAGGATTCTTCCGAACCTGCCGGAGTTTCTTCGGTTCCGGATACCTTCTTGGTCATCAGCAGACCGATCTGCTCTTTGAGCGTGATGCCTTCGGGCTGCACGCGCGGATCGACGATGCCGGAAATCTGCCCGGAGCTGAGCACCAGGATGCGGTCGCAAAGCTCGATCAGAACATCAAGGTCTTCGCCGACAAATATGACAGATACGCCCTTTTCCTTCTGCTCATTCAAGAGGTTGTAAATGGTGAAGGAGGAGTTGATGTCAAGGCCGCGGACCGGATAGGCAACCATCAAAACGGTGGGCGCGGAGGCAATTTCACGGCCGACAAGCACCTTCTGAACGTTTCCGCCGGAAAGTCTGCGGACCGGCGTTTTCGCACCGGGCGTTACGACGCCGAGGTCATTTATGATCTTCTCGGCAAGCGAGGCCGGATCGGTACGGTTTAAGAACAGGCCGCGTCCGCCCCGGTAGCTTCGAAGCATCATGTTATCGATAATGTCCATGTTTCCGACAAGTCCCATGCCGAGACGGTCCTCGGGAACGAAGGAAAGCCGGACGCCGAGTTCACGGATCTGGCGCGGGGACTTGTTTCGAAGGTCCTCGGCAGCTCCGGTGGCCGGATTGTTATAGGTGATCTCACCGGATTCGAGCTTTTCAAGCCCGGCAATGGATTCCAGCAGTTCTCTCTGGCCGCTTCCGGCGATTCCGGCAATTCCGAGAATCTCGCCGCTCATTGCGGTAAAGGAGATGTTTTTCAATACTTCGATGCCGTCTTCGTTTTTGCATACCAGGTTGTTCACAACCAGACGGGGCACCGAATCCTTAGGCGGATCGCTGCGGTGGATGTTCAGGTCCACCTTTTCCCCGACCATCATTTCGGTAAGCTTTTGCTCGTTGGTCTCGGCGGTAATGACCGTTCCGATGTAGCGGCCCTTACAAAGAACCGAAACGCGGTCGGAAAGGGAAAGTACCTCATGAAGCTTATGTGTGATGATTATGATCGCCTTGCCGTCCTCCCGCATGCGGCGGAGTACGTTGAACAGGCGGTCGGTCTCCTGCGGGGTAAGCACGGCAGTCGGTTCGTCCAGAATCAGAATATCGGCGCCGCGGAACAGAACCTTTATGATCTCAACCGTCTGCTTCTCGGAAACCGACATGTCATAAACCTTCTTCTTCGGATCGAGGACAAAGCCGTAACGGTCGCAGATTTCCTTAACGCGCACTTCATAGGCGGGAAGGTCGTAGCGGCCGTCGTTCAGTCCGAGAACGATGTTCTCGGTTGCGGTAAATACGTCGATCAGCTTGAAGTGCTGGTGAATCATTCCGATCTTGTAGCGGAAGGCGTCTTTCGGAGAGCGGATCAATACCTCCTCCCCGTCAATCAATATCTCACCGGAATCGGGATAGTAAATGCCGGAGATCATGTTCATCAACGTCGTCTTTCCGCTGCCGTTCTCTCCGAGTACGGAAAGAATCTCGCCGCGGTACACGTTCAGACTGATATCCTGATTGGCAATTACCTCGCCGAAGGTTTTGGTGATGTTTCGAAGTTCTATTGCCGGAACCCGTCCGTCAGCCTTTACGCCGGAGCCGGAGCCGGTCTCAACAGAGGTCTGTTCACTCACGCTGTTGCCCTCCTTTTTCGTACAATCAAAAAGATAGAAACATTATATCATGCAAGGGTTTCCGATTCAAGCACGGCGGGGCGATTCCGAAAGAAAAAAAGCCATAAAAAAGACCCCTTCGGCCGGAGATTCGGACACAAAAAAGCGGCCGGCTGATGCCGACCGCTTTTCAAGCTTTTGCATGGATTAGAACTTACTGTTCAGAAGTTCAATACCATCAATCTGGATGTCAAATGCAGGAGCGCTGCGGAACTCGGATTCATGGAAGAAACCGTCCTTGATAACTTCGGTATCAGGCGTGTAAGCAGCATCGCTGTCAATGTCAGCCATGTAAGAGGTAAGGGCGGAGCCGTCCTTGGTGAAGGTCGAGGTGCTGAACACCTTGATCTTGCCTGCCTTGAGATCGGCAACGACAGCGTCAACCTTATCCTTGGTGCCTGCAGCTGCAGCCTTCTCGTTGATTGCGGAAAGCTCTACGGAACCCTCTGCGAAACCGCCGGTCCAGTCAGCTGCGATAGCCTTGTTATCCTTTACGCAGTTGATTGCGTAGGTGTAATAAGGAGCCCAGTTGATACGGGAGGAAACGATAAAGGTGTTCGGGCAGGAAGAAACGGTGGAACCGTTGTAGGAAACGTTCGGAACGCCGGCCTTCTCACATGCGGTAGGAGCACCCATGGAATCGGCATGCTGGCTGATCAGTACGCAGCCTGCGCTGATGAGCTTCTCGGCAGCTTCCTTCTCAGCGGTCTCGTCATACCAGGAACCCGTGAACTGTACCTTCATGGTAACGCTCGGGCATACGGACTTAGCGCCAAGATAGAAAGAGGTGTAACCGGAAATAACTTCGGCGTAGGTATAAGCACCTACATAACCCATAACAGCCTTGTCAGCGGTAATCTTGCCGGACTCGATCATTTCGTTCAGCTTAAGACCTGCTGCAACACCGGCAGCGTAACGGCCTTCATAAATGCTTGCGAAAGCATTGTGGTAGTTTGCAAGGCCTTCGGTGTGAGCCTTGGTACCGGTTGCATGGCAGAACTGAACCTTCGGGAATTCCTTGGCAGCCTGGATCATGAAATCCTCATGGCCGAAGGAATCGGCGAAAATAATGTTACAGCCACGGTCAACAAGGTCCTTTGCAGCCTCATAGCAGGCGTTGCTCTCGTCAATACCGGTAACGATGATCATACGGCTCTCCGGAATGCCGAGCTTTTTGCAGGTGTCCTTCATGGCGTTGATGAAGTTAAGGTCGTAAGTGGACTGCTCATTGTGAAGACAAATGAGACCCACTTTGATGTTTTTGTACTCTTCGCTGCCCTCTTCATTCTTATCGTTGCTTCCGCAAGCGGTAAGGGAAAGAATCATCAAAGCAGTGAGGAGCAGAGCAAGAAGTTTTTTCATAAGCTTTTCTCCTTACGGGTAATGAAAATGTGTGAAATGCGGTTGTGCCGCAGAAGTAAATTAAGGCCGGAGGGATGCCTCCTGACCCTACTGAAATTATAGTATTTTCCCCGCATACAGTCAAGAGCAAACGGCGTTTCGTCAGAAGTGTGAATTTTTGATGAGTTTTCGCATTCTTCTTGTTGTATTATTACGGGATGTTTGGTAAAATAGACTTACTATAAACCCGATTGCGCGAAAGATCGGGAAAAGGGAGAAGGAGGATGGATAATACTTTTTATAAGTGCCCGGCATGCGGCACAGCGCTTCAGTACGGAGCGGCCAGCGGAAAGCTTGAATGCGCTTCCTGCGGCAACACCTACGAAGTAGCCGAAATGGAAGCAGCCGTGCGGGGCGCGGATCCGCAATCCACCTTCAGCTGGGGAAACTATAAGGCAGGCCTGCAGGCCAATACGGATACGACGACCAAGGTTTACATCTGTAAATCCTGCGGCGCCGAGATCCTGACCGACGGCACGACGGCTGCGACCCACTGCCCGTACTGCGACAGCGAAGTGGTGATCAACGACGCATTTGACGGAGGACTCCGTCCGAACGGCGTGATCCCGTTCAAAGTCACGAAAGAGCAGATGAAGCAGATCGTCGCGAACTTCGGAAAAGGCAAGAAGCTTCTGCCGAGAGATTTCTTCACCAACAAGAGGGTGAACGATGTTCAGGGAATTTACGTTCCGTTCTGGCTTTTTGACGGAACCGTAAACGGCACGGTCGAATTTGACGCAAAGAAGGTATCCCGTTACGATGACGGCAATTACCGCGTGGAAGAGACCAAGTACTACTCGCTTGAGCGAGGCGGACAGCTTTCGTTCAAGAACGTTCCGGTGGACGGAGCCGTGAAGATGGACGATGCGATGATGGAATCGATCGGACCGTACCGCTTCGAAGAGCTGACGGATTTCCAGACGGCATATCTTTCGGGGTATCTGGCAGACCGTTTCGACCAGGATCCGGATGACAGCGTTCCGCGTGCGGAGGAATTGATGAAGGCAAGTACGGTGGAGCGGTTCCGCGAAACCACGAAAGGCTATTCCGAAGTGCGTGACAAGAATAAGTCGTTATCTGTTTCGAATCCGTCGGTTAAGTACGTACTGCTGCCGGTTTACATTATCAATTGCAAGTACGGCGGGAAGGATTACCGCTACGCAATCAACGGCCAGACCGGCAAGATGGTCGGCGAACTTCCGGTCAGCAAACAGCGCAGAAGAGCTTATTTCTGGGGAATCTTCGGAGCCGTTACGGTGATCCTCGGAACCATTTTGAGTTTACTATAGGAGGCACGGGATGAAGAAACGTATTCTATTATTGATTCCCGTTCTGCTCCTTATGACGGGAATCCTCGTATTCCACAAACCTGCCGCGAAGGCGGCGGGAACAGCTTCGGACGTCCGTCTGTCCGTAACGGAGGACAAGACTTCCGTGGTATTTCTGACAACCGCGGATAAGGGGACGGACGAGAAACCGGACAAGACGGCCGGCTTTTACATCAAGAAATTCCTCATCGCTGCAGTCATCGGCCTGATCGCGGCTGCGATCACCGTCGGCATCATGACCAGCGGCATGAAGAATATAAGGAAATCCTCAAATGCAAAGGACTATGTCGTAAAAGACTCTTTCGTCCTGCGGGTGAGCGAGGACCGTTTCCTCAGAGAGGAAGGAAAACGAACAAGAAAATCAAACTGAGGTTTGATTATTTGAAAGGAGATTTTTACTATGGGACTGATTAAAGCTTTATTGGGTGCAGCAGGCGGGACACTTGCGGATCAGTGGAAAGAGTTCTTCTACTGCGAGGCAATGGACAAGGATGTGCTTGTAACGAAAGGACAGAAGCAGATCGGAAACCGTTCCTCCAATACAAAGGGTAATGACAACATTATTTCCAACGGTTCCGGAATCGCTGTTGCAGACGGCCAGGCCATGATCATTGTGGAGCAGGGCAAGGTTGTTGAGTTCTGTGCAGAGCCCGGCGAATTCACCTGGGATTCCTCGACGGAGCCCAGTATCTTTACCGGCGGCCTCGGCCAGGGCATTCTGAATACTTTTAAGACGATCGGTAAGCGTTTCGCATACGGCGGCGACACCGGCAAGGACCAGAGAGTTTACTACTTCAACACCAAGGAAATCCTGGACAACAAATTCGGTACCCCGAACCCGGTTCCGTTCCGTGTTGTAGACTCCAAGATCGGTCTTGACGTAGACGTATCCCTGCGTTGCGCAGGCGTTTATTCCTACCGTATCGCTGACCCGCTTCTTTTCTATACGAACGTTTGCGGAAATGTTACCGGCGAGTATCGCCGTTCCGAACTTGACAATATGCTGAAGACCGAGTTCATCAGCGCCCTTCAGCCGGCTCTTGCAAAGCTTTCCGACATGGAGCTTCGCCCGAACCAGATCATCGCTCACAATACCGACCTTGAGGTTGCCATGAATGAGGCTCTTTCCGCCAAATGGGGCAGCTTCCGCGGTTTGACCGTTGTTAACGTAGCTCTCGGAACCGTTACGCTTCCCGAGGAAGACGCCGAGATGATCAAGACCGCTCAGAAGAACGCTATGTACCGCGATCCTTCGATGGGTATTGCCGTTACCGTAGGTTCCCAGGCAGAGGCAGTTGTTGCAGCAGCGAAGAACCCGAACGGCGCAGCAGCCGGTCTTATGGGTGTCGGCATGGTAAACGGCATCGGCGGCGGCGCACAGGGCGTTGCAAACCTGTATGCTTCGCAGCCTCAGACAGCTCCTCAGGCAGCTCCGCAGGCTCCTGCTGACGGTTGGAAGTGCCCGGATTGCGGCACGATCGTAACCGGAAACTTCTGCACGAACTGCGGCGCTAAGAAGCCCGCTCCGGCAGGC
Source organism: uncultured Lachnoclostridium sp. (assembly GCA_946402335.1). GTDB lineage: Bacteria > Bacillota > Clostridia > Lachnospirales > Lachnospiraceae > ISDg. The sequence goes on along the minus strand of CAMIWE010000001.1, from coordinate 12,624 downwards.
AGCTGGAAGTGCCCTGAGTGCGGCACCGAGTGCACCGGAAACTTCTGCACGAACTGCGGAACGAAGAAGCCCGCAGCACAGAAGCAGATCTGCGGCGCATGCGGATACGAGGCACCGGAGGGAACGACCCTTAAGTTCTGTCCGCAGTGCGGAAAGCCGATGGCTTAATCCGGTTTTGATTGTTTGAATGAAAACGGGTATCTGTCTCCGACCGGGCAACCGGTCGGAGATTTGCCCGATATCCGAAAGGAGATTTCCTGTGGGACTGTTTGATATTCTGAAAAGAACGGAACAGATTATTAAAAGCGAGGCGAACAGCCTGATCAACCGCACGGAGCAAAAGGTCGGGCAGGGATTGCAGAACGAGATCCGGAATTCCGCCGCCAACTTCAAGATGACGACCAGAGAATTCACCTATGATTCGCTTCCTCTGTCCCTGGAAGCCCTGAAGGCTCTTCAGAAGAACCCGAAGGATTTCTTTGAGACGGCGGCGCTTGCGGTGCTTGCGCTTAACGTGTATGCGGATTTTCCGGAGGAAAGCAAGGCAATGCTTGACTACCTGAACGGACCCGACGCCGTGGCAAACCGTGATCTGCAGCTGATCCAGACGCAGTTCATGGAAGGCGGACGGTATACCGTTAAGTCCTACTTTAAGGGCGCAAACCCGCAGAATAACTATACGCCGTCCATGCCGTATACGATTACGATTCATGACAATCCGTACAGTTACGACACGATGAAAGACGGCTATGTAAGTCTTTATATTCCGAGCGGCGGCGCGGACAATGACCGCAAAGTAACGCTTCGGACCAAGCCCTCCACGGGAGAATGGTTCATCTATTCGTGGCAGGGACTTTTAATGGGAATCCGTCCGGCACAGGAAACGGATCCGTGGGCATAATAACGGGGAGTGTGTAAGAGGAACCTGTTCGATCTGATTTCGGGGAGGAAATCATGGAAGAAAAGAACACGCAAAACATAGAGACGACGGTGCAGGACGACGAACCGGCCAAGAAGAAGGGGCTGTTCGGAGGAATGAAGGAGGCCGGTCAATACAGGGGGCAGGCAACCGCTGCGTTCCTTGTGCTTATCGGTGCCCTGGTTTTCTATTATCTGCTTCATCTGCTTCCCGTATTCGGGAACATGCTGAAAACCGTCCTGAAAGCAGTCTCACCTGCAATCTGGGGCTTTTGTATCGCCTTTTTGATGAATCCGCTTGTTCGTTTGATTGAGCGGATATTCGTCCGCTGGGGACTGTCCCGGAAGGGCCGGAAAGGCGAGACGCCGGAGCAGAAGGAAACCCGCGTCCGAAACCGCAGCCGCGGATTTGCCATTCTGATCACGGTGGTCCTGGTACTTGCCATGATCACGCTTTTGCTGGTAGCCATTATCCCCGAGTTTACGGCCAGTATCGAAACCCTGTTAAATAACGTTCCTTCCTATGCAGAGACGACGCGTGACTCACTGGAGAAACTGATTTCCAGAAATGAAACGATCAAAGAAACGTTCCAGCCGATCATTGAGAGTTCGACGGAGAGTTTGAAGAATTTCCTGCAGGATCGTCTGACTTCGATCATTTCGGCTTCCGCCAAGCTGGTTACGGACAGCCTGAAGGCAATCCTCAGGGTGCTCTTTAACCTTCTGATCGGTTTGATCTTTGCAATCTACATGATGAAGGACAAGGAATACCTGATCGGTCTTGTAAAGAAGATCATTTTCGCAGTCTTCCCGAAGAAGACCGCCAAGGTTACGGTCCAGACATTGCATAAGGCAAATGGCATCTTCTCGACGGCAATCCTCGGAAAGATTCTTGACTCGGCCGTAATCGGAATGCTTTGCTTTATCGGAACGAATATTCTCGGACTTTTCTTCGACGGCATCGCACAGTATAAAGGACTGGTCAGCATCATCATCGGTGTCACGAACGTAATTCCGTTCTTCGGACCGTTCATCGGCGGTATCCCGTGCGCATTCCTGATCTTCTGCGTGAATCCGTTGCACGGACTGGTCTTCGCCGGATTCATACTGGTATTGCAGCAGTTCGACGGAAACTACCTGGATCCGCACATTGTCGGAAAGAAAGTGGGCATGAAGCCGATTTACGTACTGCTTGCATGTACCCTGTTTTCGAATCTCTGGGGAATTATCGGAATGCTGATTGCGGTTCCGACATTTGCCCTCGTATATTCCATCCTGAAGTCCTACCTTGAGGTGAAACTCGAGGAGAAGAATCTCCCGAAGGAAACCGAAAGCTATATCACCACGCCGGGCGCGGTCATCGTACAGAACAGCGAGGAAGCGATCCGGATTCTTGAGGAGGAAAAACTTAAGCAGGACGGAATCAAAAACGTATAACAGAATCGGAATAACAGCAAAGGCTGTTGCGATGGAGGAAGCTCCTTGCAACAGCCTTTTTTGATTTCGGTAACAGACACCGGTCATTCGGGAAGAACCATGCTTTCCGGGCAAGAAATGCGGTTTACGGGAGATGAACCCGCCCGCCGGTGTTTCAGCAATACTCAGTCGATCCCGCGGATGGTTACCGAGGGAACATACGGAAGGAGAATCTCACGGAACCGCTCCACCTTTTCCTTCCCGGGGGCGTGAAAACGGCCGGGACAGAGGATTTGGTCGGAATCCCGGTAGGACTGCAGGTAATAAGCCCGGCAGCCTTTGATCCACCGGCCGATGGCAGCCATCGAAGTCTCGTCGTGGAGCTCCGCCATCAAAGTGGTGCGGAATTCATAATGGATTCCGCTTTCCATCAGAAGCTTCACGCTCTGCTCCACGCGGTCGGTCTGAAAGTCCGGAATGCCGATGGTTTCGCCGTAACGTTCTTTGCAGTTTTTTATATCCATGGCGACATATTTCAAAAGACCTTCGGAAAGAAGCGCTTCGAGCATGTCGGGATTCTGGCCGTTCGTGTCTAATTTGACGGCAAAGCCTTTATCACGGACCTTTCGGATAAACTCCGGAAGGTCTTTATTAATGGTAGGCTCTCCGCCGGTAATCGCAACGCCCTCCAGGCGGCCTTTGCGGTTATCAAGAAAAGCAAAGAATTCGTCCTCCGAGATCATGGGTGCCTGTTCCGGGTGAAGCACAAGGCCGGAATTGTGGCAGAAAGGACAGCGGAAGTTGCATCCGCCGGTGAATACCGTGCATGCAATGTGTTTCGGAAAATCCAAAAGTGTCAGTTTTTGTAAGCCGTGAATCTGCATCGTCAGGGCCTCCGTATAAAAATAGAATTACCGGTCGTGCTCCCTTGCGCGCATGTCGCGGAAGAATTCCTGCAGAAGCGTGCTGCATTCTTCCCTAAGCACGCCGCGGGTAATGTCGACCTGGTGGTTGAATTCCTTCATCTGAAGAAGATTCAGGATGGAACCCGCGCAGCCCGCTTTCGGGTTGTCGGTTCCGATTACGACGCGGTCGAGACGGGACTGGACGATCGCGCCGGAACACATCTGGCACGGCTCCAACGTTACATACATGGTGCAGCCCTCGAGCCGCCAGTCGCCGATCACGCGGCAGGCCTGCCGGATCGCGGTAAGCTCGGCATGCGCAAGCGTCGTATGCTGCGTCTTTCTTCGATTGAATCCCCGCCCGATGATACGCCCTTCATACAGGATTACACAGCCGATCGGGACTTCTCCGAGCGCGGCCGCACGTTTCGCCTGGTGCAGGGCTTTTTTCATATAATAGACGTCGTCACGAACCTGATTTCGCAATCTGATACCTCTTGTCAACTACTTTTTTTACCCAGTATACCATCGGAAAATGAAAATGTATACTTTTATTGCAAAAAATTGTAAAAATTATGTTTTTAAAGTTGTAATTTGCTGCTTTCCATAGTAAAATACATTGTGAGATTATGCATGGTTTTGCATATTTTCCGGCATTTATTGTTTGAACCGGTATAAAACGGAGGATAAAATGAATCTCGGGCAGAAGAAAAAAATTGCGATACTCATCTCCCGAAGTTCCGCGGAGTATCAGTATATTTTGCTCAACCGGCTTGTGGCCAAAGCGCGCGAATACGGCTACTATGCCCTGGTATACTCCTGTTTCGGCAAATACGGAAACAACGAAGCATACGATATCGGGGAAGCATATGTGATCGATCTTCCCGATTTTACGGAATTTAACGGAATCATTCTGGCAATCGATACGTTCGAAACCCATTCGGTTGCCGAGCGGATTCTCGAACTGGTCAGGGAAAAGGCGACCTGTCCGGTTGTCAGCGTGCGGCGTTACGTGGAAGGGTTCACCAATATTCTGATCGATGACCAGAATTCCATGGAAGGAATCACAACGCATCTGATCGAGGAACACGGTTATAAGGATTTCTGCTTCGTCAACGGCCCGCGGGAGCATGTTGACGCCCAGGCCCGTCTGGCTTGCTTTTTAAGAGTCATGGAAGAGCACGGCCTGCAGATCGACACCGAAGACATTTATTACGGAAACTTCTGGCGTGATGCCGGTCCCGGAGCAATTGATTATCTGCTGACGGGCCGACAGAAATGGCCGGAGGTTATTGTATGCGCCAACGACTATATGGCGATTTCCGTCATTAACGAATTGCAGAGAAGAGGCATCCGTGTGCCGCAGGATATCGCGGTGACCGGATTTGACGATATTTCCGAAACCGATGCAACGGTACCGACGTTAACTTCGGTCCGTGTTAATGTACGCGAGATGGCGGAGCGCGCGGTGGAAGCCGTGCGGCTTTTGGAAGAAGGCGAGAAGGTTCCGGAGATTACCTATATCACGAGTCATGTCGTGATTCGGGAATCCTGCGGATGCGGCTCCAGAAATTCCTTCCAGTTTGAAAAATCCGTCCGCCGCTACTTTGACGCCGACCAGCGTTCCAGAGGGTATCTGATGCAGTCGATGTTCATGAGCATTAACGCAGAGAAAGCGAAGGACGTTGACGAACTGAACAACGTCATCTATTCCTTTGCCAACCAGAACGAAAATATCCGGGATTTCTATGTGATCCTGAACGATTACGACTGGCGCGCCCAGGATTCGGAGGAATTCAAAGGCTTTACACCGATGATGCACCTTCGCACGGCCATCAGCGAGAACCGTCTGTTAGGGCATGTCGACCATGTTTTTGAGATCAGCGAAATCCTGCCGGAGGAATACGTCAGTGACGATCCGTGCGGCTATTATATCGTGCCGTTACATTATCATGATGCCTGTCTCGGTTACGGAATCATGACGTTTTATAACGATGATACGCCGAATCTGTTCTTCCAGTGCTTCATTACGAATATTTGTACGGCACTCGAGGAAATCCGCTCCAACATGAAGAAGGAAGCGCTGATCACGGAGCTTCGCCGGCTGTATGTCAGCGATGTTCTGACCGGGCTTGCAAACCGTCGCGGATTTGAGCAGAAATGCGAATCCATGTACGAGACGGCTGTTCGGAAGCATAAGCCGATGGCAATTGTCGGAATTGACATGGACGGTCTGAAGGATATCAACGATACGTTCGGACATATGTACGGCGATCTTGCGCTTAAGGCAATCGCCAATGCGATGTCGGCGGCCTGTTATGCGGGAGAACAGTGTTTCCGTGTCGGCGGCGACGAATTCCAGATGCTTGCGGTGGATTACGATGAGGACATGGTAATCGAATACCGGAACCGGTTTACGGCGTTTTTGGAGGATTACAACCGCCGTTCCGGAAGGCCTTATATTGTGCAGGCCAGCGTTGGCTACGTGATTGTCGACACGAAGGAGAACCGTTCGCTCGGCGAATGGCTGACCCTCAGCGACAACCGCATGTATGAAGAAAAGAACGCGCGACGCGCGACGCGCAAGATCATCCGTGAGATGCCGGATGAAACGAAAAAGAAAGAGTGATCCGCGGATAAGGCGGTTTTTATGATTGCCCGCGGTAAGGAATGTATATGGATTTGAAACAGGAATTTGTCCGCGTGTTTGGTGCAGGCGGCGAAATCCGGGAGTACTTTGCGCCCGGACGTGTGAATCTGATCGGAGAACATACGGATTATAACGGGGGCCATGTATTTCCATGCGCCCTGACCATCGGGACGTATGCCTGCGCGAGACGCAGGGAGGACCGGAGGCTGCGGTTTTATTCGATGAATTTTCCGGAAGCCGGCATTTTAGAGTCGACTCTGGATGATAAGGAATACCGAAAAGAACTGGGATTTTCCAATTATCCGCGGGGCGTGATCCTGACGGCGGCGCAGGAGGGATACCGGGCAGAGCAGGGAATGGATATTCTCTACTACGGCACGATTCCCAATTCCTCGGGACTGTCCTCCTCGGCTTCTATCGAGGTGCTGACAGGGTATATTTTAAAGGACCTGTTCGGTTTCGACTTTGACGGAATTGCCAATGCGAAGATCGGACAGCGGGCCGAGAACGAATTCATCGGCGTGAACTGCGGAATTATGGACCAGTTTGCGATTGCCATGGGCCGAAAGGACAGCGCAATCTTTTTGGATACGGCAACTCTGCAATACGAATATGCTCCGCTGAAACTGGACGGGGTTAAGATCCTGATCATGAATACGAATAAGAAGCGCGGGCTCGGCGATTCCAAATACAACGAGCGGCGCGCCGAGTGCGAAAGCGCTCTCCGGGACCTGCAGAGGGCCGTCGATATTAAGACTCTCGGGGATCTCGATGAGGAAGGATTCGTCCTGTATTCGGACATGATCCGGTCGCAGGTCTGCATGAAGCGGGCCAGACATGCGGTGTTTGAGAACCGCCGTACCATCCGCGCTGCGGAAGCACTGCGGGCAGGGGATATTCCGGAGTTCGGAAGGCTTATGAATGAGTCGCATGTGTCTCTTCGGCGGGATTACGAAGTTACCGGACCGGAGCTTGACACGCTGGTGGAAGCCGCATGGGAGCAGGAAGGCGTAATCGGCGCCAGAATGACCGGAGCGGGCTTCGGAGGCTGTGCAGTCAGCCTTGTAAAAGAAGAGTATCTGCCGGTTGTGATGGATGCAATCGGAAAGACCTACCGCGAAAAGATCGGCTATGAGCCGACGTTTTATATCGCCGAGACCGGCGACGGGCCGTCAAGAATCGGATAGCCCGACGGGGGAATGCGTAAGAAAAGAGAATAAGACAGGGGCGCAACGGCGCCACACCATCGGAAGGGGAATATGAAAGATGAATTTGGATGCAAATGAAAAGAAGAGACTGCTTGAGATTTTTGCGGCGAACCTGGCGGTTTACCGTAAGGCCATGAAGCAGTCACAGGAAGAATTCGGAGCGAAGATCGGAATCACGAGACAGACGGTCAGTTCCATTGAACGAGGGGCATATCCGTTAACGTGGTCGATTTTCCTTTCATGTCTTTTTATCTGCATGTCGCATGTACGTGCGAAGAAACTGATTTTCAATACATTTGCCGCAGAGGAGGAATTTCTTTCCTACCTGACGTCGATGATGGGCGACAGCTCCGCGAAGAGCATTCCGACCGGACACGGCTATGCCCGCCAGGTATACTTCGGGACCTGCACAGTAAAGGATGACCCGCGGTACACGATCGTGGACTGCGATGCCGGCGTGGAGGAAATGTTCGGCGTACACCGTAAGGACGGCGCGACGGCCGATTATCTGGCGCTTGTCTATAAGGATGACCGGGAGACGGTTCGCAGAATCCTCGATGAGAAGATCCGCAAGCAGATGGTAGTCTGCATGGAGCACCGCATCATGACGGCCGAAGGACAGGTCGTATCGGTACAGTGCTTCGTACGCCGCCAGAAGAAGATGATGAAGAACGGCCTGTTCGATATCACGATTACCCAGCTGACTGGGGAAATGCTCCGCAAGCGCCAGGTGAACAGCCTTCTTACGACGCTTCCGGTCGGTGTTTCCGTATTTGAGTTCCAGGGCCGCGTTTCCCATGAAAACGTACCCGAGATTTATTACGCCAATGAAGCCTTTTATAAGATTATCGGCCATACCGCGGAGCAGTTTGCGTCGATTCATAACAATTATCTGACCGAGATCGTGGCTCCCGACGACGTGAAGAACGTTGCCCGCCTTTTCGATCCGAAGGCAGAGCCCGAAACCGTCCATGAGGCGGAGTTCCGTGTGAACCGCTTCGACGGAAGCGTTACGTGGGTACACTGCAATGCCCTTGTGGTAAGCCGCGGCGAAGACGGAACCAATATCATCAGCTGCGCATTTACCGAAATCACGAAGCGTATTAATGCCGAGATGTCGATGAAGCATCAGCTGGACCATTACCGTCAGCTCGAGGAAACCTCCGATGACATCCAGTTCGGCTACAGTGTCGCAGACGACCGCATCAACCTGCCGACCAAGCTGGCTACGGCCCTCGGAACGGACAGCATCATCACGCGTTTCATGGAGAAGAATCTCTTAAAGAAATTCGTCTTTGAAGAGGATTACGATTCCTGCGTTGCCCTTTTGGAGAATACGCAGGCGACCGGTGACAGCGCCAAAGGAGAAGTCCGCCTGAAGATTGACGGCAAGGAATACCGCTGGTGCAGAGTGATCCTGCTGGCGGCCAAGGACGAGCAGGGCAAGGTTTCCCATATCTACGGCCGTATCGAGCAGATTGACGAAGAGCGCAAGATCCGTAAGGAGCGCACCAACGACCGTATGCTGATCAACCGTCTGTCCTCCACGGACCGTCTGACCGGACTTTATAACCGTACCGCGTTTCGCGCGCGGTTGCAGGAGACGCTCTCCGATCCGGAAATGGACGCAGTTCATGCGGTTATCTACTGCGATATCAATGATTTCTCGTATATTAACGAAAAATACGGCTATCCGGCAGGTGACCGGATGCTCCGGGAATTTGCCGCAATGTTCCAGCGCAAAGGCAAGAAGTGCTTTGCCTGCAGAATCCATTCGGACTATTTCCTTATCTATGTAAACGGCGAGTCGAAGGATCAGGTTATCGCGAAACTCCGCAGCTGGTCCAAGGTATTCGTTGAGCATCAGATGAAGGCTTATCCCGGTATTGACATCCAGCTCTCAAGTGGCGTGTACTTCTTAAAGAAGAACGACCACGATATCCCGCTTGCGATGGATAACGCGAACCTTGCAAGAAAGCAGGCCAAGAACGGCCAGGACAATCCGTATGTGATCTATACGGAGGAACTCCGCAGACAGCGTAACCATGAGCAGACGATTGCCGGTGAGATTCAGAACGCAATCAAGAATAACCGGATTGAAGTATTCTTCCAGCCGAAGTTCTCCCTTGAGACCCAGGAGCTGATCGGCGCCGAAGCGCTTGCCCGCTGGCTTACGGACGACGGTACTTACCGCTACCCGGCGGATTTCGTGCCGATTCTTGAAAAGACCGGCCATGTTACCGACCTCGACTTCTGTATTTATACCAATGTGCTGCAGGCTTTGCAGGATTGGAAGAAGCAGGGCATGAAGCTGGTACCGATTTCCGTAAACTTCAGCAAGAACAACCAGAGCTTCCAGAAGTTCGACGAGCGGATCAGCCGTCTCGCCGAGCAGTACGGCGTGGAGAGCAAATACATTGAGATCGAAGTAAACGAGGAAATGCTCCTTGCGGAGAAGGAAGGCACGGCCGATTCCATCCGTGACCTCCAGAACCGCGGTTTCCGGATCACGCTTGATGATTTCGGTTCCGGTAAGGAATCCCTTTCCATGCTGATCAATGCACCGGTCAATATTGTTAAGATCGGACGTTCCTTCCTGCAGCGCATCGGCAACTCCGAGATGGAGCAGAACTATGTCCGCTGCATGTGCGATATGATTTCCTCCGTAAAGAAGGAAGCGGTTTTTGAAGGCGTGGAAACAAAGGAACAGGCCGATTTCCTTTCGGACTGCGGTTTCACGACCGCGCAGGGATTCCTGTTTGAGCGTCCGATTCCGCTTGAGGAGTTCGAAAACAAATATTTGAAGAAGCAGATTCTGCCTTCTGCATAAAGAAGAACAACAGAAAGCGTCCCCCGGATTACCGGAGGACGCTTTTTTACGTTAAGTCGTGCTTTATGGGATTTTCCGCAGGTTTACCGCAGCTTAATCTCGACGCCGTTGATAGTTACGGAAACGATGTCGTCCGCGGGAATCAGCGCGGTCATATCGGCCGGAGTCTTAAAGGACTTCCCCGGAACAAGCGAATAATTCCGGTAATATAAATCCTTGGAGTAATTGATTCCGTTATCAATCCAGCCGTCCCAACCGTCAGGATCCTGATCGGAAGTCTGGACCGGAATAACGGTTCCGTCTGAGAGGGTTACGGAATTCAGACAGAACCCGCTTCGTACCCCGTCGTAGGAAATATACATTTTGGTGGAAGTCAGAGAAATCTGTTTTACTATCACGCTGTCGGCTTTCTGATTCGGCCGGAATGTCTTCTCTTTGGCCGTATAATTGTTGCGCCAGTTAAACTCCACCGGCCATTGTTCCAGGTTGTCCGTATTGAAGTAGAGTAGCATATGGACAAAACCGCGGTTCACGTTGGTATCTTCTAAAAGAGTCAGTTCAACAAGATACCATAAATAACCGTCACGAGCGAAAATCTGGAAAGAACATGAGGCGGGAACGCCTTTTTTGCGTAATAAAGTATTGTAATAGTACTCCTTGCAGTCGGTATCGGATTTTAAGGTTTCCAGAAGAGATCCTTCGTAATAGCTGACATCAAAATCCCTTAAAATCCACATAGACTCAAATTGTTTATAGGTGAGGTTGCTGAAGAAACCGTCCGGGGTGCCTTCGGGAAGTTTGAAATTCGTACGGATTTCCACCCATTGCGTGCGGGAATCGCCGATAGCATCCACAAGTGAAATATTCAAGCCGTCAATTTCCGAAGTGAGACCGAGTTCCACATATCCGTTCTCCAGTTCTTTCATGGTGCCCTCGAGTCCGATCAGCTGCGTGAAGCGCACGTCGTAAGCAATCATAGCCGCCACGCAAAGGGAGGTCGCGAGAAGTACGGCAAGAGCGGCAGCGATAAGGACTGTGCGAAAGACCCGTCGCCCTTTCCTTCGAGGGGATGAAGTTTGCGGCTTTACGGAATCGTTCTTCATGCCGGCTAGCGCGAGAGCGGTTACCGCCTGTTCGTTGAAAGCCACGGTGTCCGTAACGCCTGCCTCAACCTCCATCCGTTCGGCCTCCTCCGCAGTCGGCAGTCGGTCAAAAAAGTCTTCATGTGACTGGTCCTGAGCGATGTTATCGTTGTTAAGATTCTTCATAAGAGGTGACTCCTTTCTCCGCGAGAATCGAGCGAAGCTTTGATTTGCCGCGGTGAAGTATATTTTCCACTTTCTTTTCGGGGAGATCCAGATGAGCCGCGATTTCCTTTACGGAGCGTTGTTCATAGAAGCGCTCCCGGAAAATGCTCCGCGCCGGTTCGTCGAGCTCCGAAACGGCAGACGTCACGGCTTCCTGAAGCCAGCGTTTTGCAGCGAGATCTTCGAGGCGGACCGGAGATTCCGGTTCGATTCCGAGGTCCGTGACGGCGTCGAGGGAAAGCATTTCCGGCTTAAGGCTTCGGAGCCGGTCTTTGGAAGCGTTTCGTGCGATTGCGAAGAGGTAGCTTTTTAAGGAATATTTCTCACTCAGCCGGACTCTCTCCCGATTCTTCCATAACTTCACAAAAACGTCGGCCTCAACCTCCTCCGTTTCCTCGCGAGGGCGCCCTGCGAGTAATACGGAGCAGATTTTGTGCACGGCAGGACCGTAAACATGGATGATTTGCTGCATGCCCTGTTCCGGGTCGGTCTTTAGCAGGTCCAGTAACTGCTGTTCGTCCATCTTGGTCCTCCCTTCTTAAGCGGTGTTCACTATACTATACGCAGGCACCTGCAATAATCACTCATATGAATTTACCGGATGTTGAGACCATTTTCGTGGGGAGCAGGGGCATATGTCAAGGAAAACCCGCAGCCACGAGGGTTTCTTCGGAAATCCGCTCTTGCATTTTACGGAAGAAACGCATATAATTAGCAAATATTATAGCAGATAAGTATACACGGACGGGAACGTCCGATTCCGCCTGCAATTCAATTTCAAGGAGAAACAAGATGAGAACGAGAATTAAAGAGCTGTTCGGAAACACTTCCGAGTATGCTTCCAAAGAAGTGACCGTATGCGCATGGGTCCGCACGAACCGCGCACAGGCACAGTTTGGATTCCTTAACGTGAATGACGGTTCGTTCTTCGAGAATCTGCAGGTCGTTTACGAGCAGGGACTTAGTAATTTCGAGGACATCTCCAAGATAAGGGTCGGTTCGAGCGTACAGGTGACCGGTACCGTGGTTCTTACGCCCGAGCACCAGCAGCCTTTCGAGGTGAAGGCAACGGCCGTTACACTTCTCGGTGACTGCCCCGAGAACTATCCCATTCAGCCGAAGCGGCATACAAGAGAATACCTTCGTACCGTTGCGCATCTTCGCCCCAGAACCAATCTCTTCAGTGCGGTATTCCGTATTCGAAGCGTGGCCGCAATGGCGATTCATACGTATTTTCAGGACAGAGGTTATGTTTACGTGCATACGCCGTTGATTACGGGCGCGGACTGTGAAGGTTCCGACCAGATGTTTAAGATTACGACGCTCAATATGAATGACCTGCCGAAGACCGAGGACGGCAAAGTGGATTTCAGCAAGGACCTTTTCGGAA